>NZ_JBAGKH010000015.1:0-127852 GCF_036689765.1 Streptomyces poriticola | reverse complement strand
CTTTTCCTGGGGGGCCCCCCCCCCCGGGGGGGGGGCCCGGCCCCGGCCTTTCCTCAGACGCGTACGGCAGGATGTGCCCCATGCCCAGTGCAGAATCGACGCAAGCGAGCGCGCCCACGCCGGACCCGGTACGGCCGACCAGGCAGGACGAGGTCGCCGCGACCGGCAGTGAGCTGATCGGTGGCCCCCTGGGCCGGCATGCCCTGGTCGGGACGTCCTGGTGGACCCCGGTGCGGATGATCGCGCTCGTGGCGATCGGTATGTTCGCCCTCGGCCTGGTCCAGAAGGCCCCCTGCTACAACGGCGCCTGGTTCTTCGGGGCCAGCTCGCAGTACACGCATGCCTGCTACTCGGACATTCCCCACCTCTATCAGGGGCGCGGCTTCGCCGACGGCCTCGTGCCGTACTTCGACAAGCTCCCCGGCGACATGCAGTACCTCGAGTACCCGGTGCTGACCGGTGTCTTCATGGAGTTCGCGTCGTGGCTCACACCCGGCGGCGGCAGCATCCAGCACCAGGAGCAGTGGTACTGGATGGTCAACGCCGGGATGCTGATGGTGTGCGCGGCCGTGATCGCGGTCTGTGTGACCCGTACCCACGCCCGGCGCCCCTGGGACGGACTGCTGGTCGCACTGGCACCCGCCTTCGCTCTCACCGCCACGATCAACTGGGACCTGCTGGCCGTCGCCCTGACCGCCGCCGCGATGCTGATGTGGTCCCGGAGCCGTCCGCTCGCCTTCGGTGTGCTGCTGGGGCTCGCCACGGCTGCCAAGCTCTACCCCTTCCTGATCCTGGGACCGCTGTTGGTGCTGTGCTGGCGGTCGGGCAGATGGCGGGAGTACGGCATCGCGCTGGGCGGTGCGGCGGGCTCCTGGCTCGTGGTGAATGTGCCGGTGATGCTCTTCGCCTTCGAGGGCTGGTCGAAGTTCTACACCTTCAGCCAGGAGCGAGGGGTCGACTTCGGGTCCTTCTGGCTGATCATGGCCCAGAACTCGGACAACCCGCTCAGCACCGAGACCGTCAACACGCTCGCCATGCTGCTGATGCTGCTGTGCAGCTGCGGCGTCGCGGCACTCGCCCTGACCGCACCCCGCCGACCGCGCTTCGCCCAGCTCGCCTTCCTGATCGTCGCGGCGTTCATCCTCACCAACAAGGTCTACTCACCGCAGTACGTGCTGTGGCTGGTGCCGCTGGCCGTGCTGGCCCGACCCAGGTGGCGGGACTTCCTCATCTGGCAGGCCTGCGAAGTGGCGTACTTCCTCGGGATCTGGATGTACCTCGCCTATACGACCAGCGGCGACGCTCACAAGGGACTGCCGACCGACGGCTACCACTGGGCGATCGGGGCGCATCTGCTGGGGACGCTGTTCCTCTGCGTCATGGTGGTGCGCGACATCCTCATGCCGGAGCGGGACCCGGTGCGGCGGGCCGGTGCCGACGATCCCTCGGGCGGAGTGCTCGACGGTGCCCAGGACGTGTTCGTGTTCGGCCCCGCGGCCAGGCCCGCCCGGCATGCGGCGCCCGTCGACGGGACACCGGTGGAGTGGGCCACCGGGAGACCCGACCCGGGTTCGCCCTGAGCGAACGTGAAGATGGCGGCGTATCTCCGCAGGCACTCCCCACACAGAAGGCCGTACACGGCATCGTTTCACCGTGTACGGCCTTCGGTTCGTCTGCTGCCGCGTCCGCCCAGGTGCTCAGCGGTCGACGAGACGGTCGAACTGCGTGGTGGTGTGCCGCAGATGGGCCACCAGTTCGTCACCCACGCTGGGCTCCGGCGCATCCGCGGGGACGAACAGGATCGACACCTGCATGTGCGGCGGCTCGGCGAACCAGCGCTGCTTGCCGCCCCAGACGAACGGCGACAGGTTCCGGTTGACGGTGGCCAGACCGGCCCGTGCGACGCCCTTGGCCCGCGGCATGACGCCGTGCAGCGCCTTCGGGGCCTCCAGACCCACCCCGTGTGACGTACCGCCCGCCACGACCACCAGGAAGCCGTCGGAGGCGGCCTTCTGCTGCCGGTAGCCGAAGCGCTCGCCCTTGGCGACACGGGTCACGTCCAGGACCGCACCCCGGTACTCGGTGGCCTCGTGGTCGCCCAGCCACAGCCGGGTGCCGATCCGGGCCCGGAAGCGCGTCTGCGGAAACTGTTGCTGCAGCCGGGCGAGTTCCTCGGCCCTGAGGTGGCTGACGAACATGGTGTGCAGCGGCAGCCGGGCCGCGCGCAGCCGGTCCATCCACCCGATGACCTCCTCGACTGCGTCCGAGCCGTCGGCGCGGTCCAGCGGGAGGTGGATCGCGAAGCCCTCCAGACGGACGTTCTCGATGGCGGCATGCAGCTGCGGCAGATCCTGCTCGCTGACGCCGTGCCGCTTCATCGAGGACATCACCTCGATGACCACTCGGGCGCCCACGAGGCCGTATACGCCGTCGACGGAGGACACCGAGCGCACCACCCGGTCGGGCAGTGGCACGGGCTCCTCGCCGCGCCGGTAGGGCGTCAGCACCAGCAGGTCTCCGCTGAAGAAGTCCTTGATCCGGGCGGCCTCGTACGTCGTGCCCACGGCGAGGATGTCGGCGCCCAGCCGGGTCGCCTCCTCCGCCAGCCGCTCGTGCCCGAAGCCGTAGCCGTTGCCCTTGCAGACCGGGACGATCCCGGGGAACTGCTCCTGCACGTGCTTGTGGTGCGCCCGCCAGCGCGCGGTGTCGACGTAGAGCGTGAGCGCCATGGCCGGACCTGGAACCTTTCTCGTGGCTGCCTGTGTCGGTGGTGAGGGTGAGGAGGGGATGAGGGACAGAGGGTGGGTGGTGCGGGGTCGGGGACGAGCTGCGGGTCAGCGGCGCGACATGTAGATGTCGAGCGCCTTGTGGAGCAGCTTGTTGAGCGGGAAGTCCCACTCGCCGAGGTACTCGGCCGCCTGACCGCCCGTGCCGACCTTGAACTGGATCAGACCGAAGAGGTGGTCGGTCTCGTCCAGCGAGTCCGAGATGCCGCGCAGGTCGTAGACGCCGGCGCCGAGCGCGTAGGCGTCGCGGAGCATCGTCCACTGCATGGCGTTGGAGGGCCGGACCTCCCGGCCGATGTTGTCCGAGGCACCGTAGGAGTACCAGACGTGCCCGCCGACGACCAGCATCGTCGCCGCCGACAGGTTCACGCCGTTGTGGCGGGCGAAGTACAGCCGCATGCGGTTGGGGTCCTCGGTGTTGAGAGCCGTCCACATGCGCTGGAAGTAGGACAGCGGGCGCGGCCGGAAGTGATCCCGCACGGCCGTGATCTCGTACAGCCGCTGCCACTCCTCCAGATCCTGGTAGCCGCCCTGGACCACCTCGACGCCGGCCTTCTCGGCCTTCTTGATGTTGCGGCGCCACAGCTGGTTGAAGTTCTTGTGGACCTCCTCCAGGGAGCGGCCCGCCAGCGGCACCTGGAAGACGTACCGGGGCTGCACGTCGCCGAAGCCGGCGCCGCCGTCCTCGCCCTGCTGCCATCCCATGCGGCGCAGCTTGTCTGCGACCTCGAATGCGCGCGGTTCGATGTGGTCGGCCTCGATGTCGCGCAGCCGCTTGACGTCCGGGTCCTGGATGCCCTTCTTGATGGAGGCCGCGTCCCAGCGCCGGATGATCACCGGCGGACCCATCTTGACCGAAAAGGCACCCTGCTGCTTCAGGTGCGCCAGCATCGGCTCCATCCAGTCCTGAAGGTTCGGCGCGAACCAGTTGATGACCGGACCCTCGGGCAGATAGGCGAGGTAGCGCTTGATCTTGGGCAGCTGCCGGTAGAGGACCAGACCGGCACCGACCAGCTCGCCGGTCCGCTCGTCGAACCAGCCGAGGTTCTCCGAGCGCCATTCCGCCTTGACATCAGCCCAGGCCGGGACCTGCATGTGGCTCGCCGAGGGCATGCTCTGGATGTAGGCCAGATGCTGCTCACGACTGATGGTCCTCAGGGTCAGGCTCATTCGGGGCGCTCCTCGGGCTGGTGTGTCCCCATGGGTTCAGGGGCTCCGGCTCTCGCGCGAAGCCTACTGCGCCCATGGGGCGCCCCGTCCGGGCCCACGACACCTGGGGACGGTCCGACAGTTCCCATCTGCCCCGCGGCGTATGGCAGTCGCGTTCCGGTCGGCGGGCGGCCGGAGCGCCGCGCGGTGTTCGGCATGTGGGGTCCGTGCCAGGGCGGGGTTGCACGGGTGGTGTCCCCGGGGAAGCTCCTATAGATCGTCAAGCGGTCTGTGGGAGCGGTGTGGTGGTGTGGGTCACATGGGGTAGGTGTCGGTAGATCTCGCGGGCGACGAACCGTTTCGGGCACCGGACGATCTCCTTCTTGTTCATGCCTTGGGCGGTGCGCGACGTACTCCCAGGTGCGCTGGTCGTACTTCATGCGGACCAGCACGATGGTGTGCAGGGCGTTGTCGGCCGCGCGGTCGCCGCCGCGGTTGAGGCGGTGGCGGTTGGTGCGGCCGGAGAAGGCCGGGACCGGGGCGGCCCCGCAGCCACCCGCACAACGCTGACCACCCTGCCGGGCCTGGGCACCGTGCTGGCCGCGAAGGTCCTCGGCCACATCGGGGACGTCAGCCGGTTCCCCACCGAGCACCACTTCGCCGGCCTACACCGGCAGCGCACCCCTGGACGCCTCCAGCGGCAACAACGTCCGCCACCGCCTCAACACCGGTGGCAACCGCGCCGCTGAACTCGGTTCTGCACACCATCGCCGTCTGCCAGATCCGCGACGGCGGGCGCGGACAGGACTGCTACCTCTGCAAGATCGCCGAAGGAAAGGCCCCTTCGGAGGCGCGCCTGGCCCTCGAGCGACGCCTGTCCAACGTGGTCTACCGGATCATGAAACGAGACCAACGGAGCCACCTAGCTCAGGCCGCTTGACACACAGAGGCGCCATGAAGTCACGGAAGCCCGACCGGCCACGCGCCAGACGGCATCGCCCGGCCCAGCCGACGATTCCCCACAAGGACAACCGAAGCGTCAGTCGGCTGAAGAGCCAGCCTTCAGGGCGATGCCATGGTCAATCCTCACTGTCAGTCGATGAGCCCGCCGAAGAGCCCGCCGTGTGCCATGCCCAGGAAGAAGCCGATGGCCGCGGCCCCCATGCCCAGGATGAATCCGGTGCGCTCGCGGGTCGTCTCCGAGATCCACTGGCCGTAGGCGCCGGTGAGGATCCCGACCAGGCCGGTCCAGGAACTGAGCAGGTGCAGATGGTGGAACATCGCCGTGACGAACGACGTGATGCCCAGCACCAGGGTCACCGCGAGCAGGGTGTCCTGGAGCGGATGGGGCTTGCCGTCCGTGGCCAAGAGGCCTCCGCCGGTGTTGGGCCGCAATACCTGTGCCATGGGGCACCTCCTGCGAAAAAGCGGCGCATCGTAGCGCCATGCACACCCGATGTGTACAGATTGACCGGGTCCACGGTCGGATTTCAACCGGAAGCCGGTGTGCGGGTACTGTGTACCGTCTGCACCGGTGTCTGCCCAGGGACAGCCCTGGTAGCCCTGACCCGGGGTGCTGCACAGCCACCCCGATTGTCAGTGGCCGCTGTTTTACTGACAGACGCCGAGGCGTACGCATCACAACCCTCCTGCCACGGAACGACCGTGGCCGCTGAGTCCGAAGGAGGTGGGTTCCACATGCGTCACTACGAGGTGATGGTCATCCTCGACCCCGACGTCGAGGAGCGCGCTGTCTCTCCGCTGATCGAGAACTTCCTTTCCGTCGTCCGTGACGGTGGCGGAAAGGTCGAGAAGGTCGACACCTGGGGCCGTCGTCGTCTCGCGTACGAGATCAAGAAGAAGCCCGAGGGCATCTACTCGGTCATCGACCTGCAGGCCGAGCCTGCGGTCGTCAAGGAGCTCGACCGCCAGATGAACCTGAACGAGTCGGTCCTCCGGACCAAGGTCCTCCGTCCCGAGACCCACTGAGCTCTTCCGCTCAGCTGATCCCGGGCTTCGAGTAGCAGCACAAGCAGCCAGCAGCAAACCCGCCGAGAGGTTCCCCCATGGCAGGCGAGACCGTCATCACGGTCGTCGGCAATCTTGTCGACGACCCCGAGCTGCGCTTCACCCCGTCCGGTGCGGCCGTCGCGAAGTTCCGTGTCGCGTCCACTCCCCGCACCTTCGACCGCCAGACCAATGAGTGGAAGGACGGCGAGAGCCTCTTCCTGACCTGCTCGGTCTGGCGCCAGGCGGCGGAGAACGTCGCCGAGTCGCTCCAGCGAGGCATGCGCGTGATCGTGCAGGGCCGGCTGAAGCAGCGGTCCTACGAGGACCGCGAGGGCGTCAAGCGCACGGTCTACGAGCTGGACGTCGACGAGGTCGGCGCCAGCCTGCGCAACGCCACGGCCAAGGTCACCAAGACCACGGGCCGCGGTGGCCAGGGCGGTTACGGCGGCGGTGGCGGCCAGCAGGGCGGCGGCTGGGGCGGCGGCCCCGGTGGCGGCCAGCAGGGCGGCGGCGCTCCCGCCGACGACCCGTGGGCGACCGGCTCTCCGGCCGGTGGCCAGCAGGGCGGTGGCGGCGGCTGGGGCGGTGGCTCCGGCGGCGGTGGCGGCTACTCGGACGAGCCCCCCTTCTAGGGGCGGGTTCGTACCCCAACTTCTTGATCACACAGGAGAAACACCATGGCGAAGCCGCCTGTGCGCAAGCCGAAGAAGAAGGTCTGCGCGTTCTGCAAGGACAAGGTCACGTACGTGGACTACAAGGACACGAACATGCTGCGGAAGTTCATTTCCGACCGCGGCAAGATCCGTGCCCGCCGCGTGACCGGCAACTGCACCCAGCACCAGCGTGACGTCGCCACGGCCGTGAAGAACAGCCGTGAGATGGCGCTGCTGCCCTACACCTCCACCGCGCGATAAGGGAAGGGTGACCGACTCATGAAGATCATCCTCACCCACGAGGTCTCCGGCCTCGGCGCCGCGGGCGACGTCGTCGACGTCAAGGACGGTTACGCCCGCAACTACCTGATCCCGCGGAAGTTCGCGATCCGCTGGACCAAGGGCGGCGAGAAGGACGTCGAGCAGATCCGTCGTGCTCGTAAGATCCACGAGATCCAGACCATCGAGCAGGCCAACCAGGTGAAGGCCCAGCTCGAGGGTGTCAAGGTCCGTCTCGCGGTCCGCGCCGGCGACGCCGGTCGTCTCTTCGGTTCCGTCACCCAGGCCGACATCGCCTCGGCGATCAAGGCTGCCGGTGGCCCCGAGGTCGACAAGCGCCGTATCGAGGTCGCCTCGGCGATCAAGACGCTGGGCGCCCACGAGACGTCCGTGCGTCTGCACCCCGAGGTTGCCGCCACGGTCAGCATCGAGGTCGTCGCGGCCTGAGGGCTGTACTCGCTGAAGCAGTGAGCGATGGGGCCGCACCTCTCGGGGTGCGGCCCCATCGTCGTGGGACACGTCGTGAGGGTTTGGCGTCATGGCGTGTCCCAGATCGACGGCGGGTGCGACGTGGGCGTCCCGTGTTTCACGTGAAACGGTCTATGCGCGATGTTTCACGTGAAACGGTCAGCGGGTCGCGCCGGTCACCACCCAGAGGCCCGACCGGGTGCGGAGCCAGAGGGTCAGCATGCGCACGGTCATCATCAGCGTCATCGCTCCCCAGAGGGCGGTGAGTCCGCCGCCGAGCGTCGGGACGAGCAGCGCCACGGGGGTGAACACCGCCAAGACCGCCAGCATCGCCCTGGCGAGATACGGGCCATCACCCGCGCCCATCAGCACGCCGTCCAGGACGAAGACGACGCCGCAGATCGGCTGGGAGAGTGCCACGATCACCAGAGCGGGCAAGGCGGCATCCTTGACCGCGGGGTCACCCGTGAACAGCGGGAGGAACGCCGGGCGGCTGATCACCACCAGCAGACCGAGGCCGGCCCCGACTGTGATGCCCCAGGCCACCATGCGGCGGCAGACATCCCGGGCACCCTGTGTGTCTCCAGCCCCGAGACAGCGTCCGATGATGGCCTGTCCGGCGATGGCGATGGCGTCCAGGGCGAAGGCGAGCAGGCTCCACAGCGACAGGATGATCTGGTGAGCCGCGATGTCGGCGTCACCGAGGCGGGCGGCAACGGCCGTGGCGATCATGAGAATGGCCCGCAGCGAGAGCGTACGGACCAGCAACGGCACCCCCGCCCGGGCAGAGGCTCTGATCCCGGCGGCGTCCGGGCGGAGCGAGGCGCCGTGGCGACGGGCGCCACGAACGACCACGGTCAGATAGACCGCCGCCATCCCGCATTGGGCAATGACCGTGCCCCACGCGGAACCAGCGATGCCGAGCCCGGCACCGTAGACGAGCACGACATTGAGGACGGCGTTGGCGACGAAGCCTGCGATGGCCACATAGAGCGGTGTCCGGGTGTTCTGCAGACCCCGCAGTACACCGGTCGCGGCGAGCACGACGAGCATCGCCGGGATGCCGAGTGCGGAGATCCGCAGGTAGGTCGTCGCGTACGGGGCCGCAGTGTGGGAGGCGCCGAAGAGGTCCACGAGGGCCGGTGCCGTGGGCACCACGATCGCGACGACGGCGGCACCGAGGAGCAGGGCGAGCCAGATGCCGTCCATGCCCTGCCGGATGGCGGCCTGCAGATCGCCCGCGCCGACGCGCCGGGCGACGGCCGCCGTGGTGGCGTAGGCGAGAAAGACGAACACGCTGACGGCGGTGGTGAGCAGCGCGGAGGCGATACCCAGTCCCGCGAGCTGTGCGGTGCCGAGATGGCCGACGATCGCACTGTCGGCCATGACGAAGAGAGGCTCGGCGACGAGCGCACCGAAGGCCGGCACGGCCAGCACGACGATCTCTCGGTCATGGTGGCGCCGGGCCGGCCGGGAGCGCGCGGGGGCCTGTGTCATGTGCACCAATCTAATCGTCCACAGGTAAGAGATGCAATGTGATTCTGACCCTTACTCTGCGATGCGGAGGGTGTTGCTCTCCGTCGCCTTCGGGGTGATCTTGAGCCGACCAGGGATGTTTTTCTTCTGCACAGCCAGTGGATGAGAAAGTAGCAGGTCGCAGCGGTGCTACGACGATCGGCGAGGGCTTGTTCACAGGGCTGTCCACCGGCTCGTGCACAGGTTTCGCGGAGTTCTCCACAGCATCTGGGCCGTCGTCCACATGGCCTGTGGATAACCAGATTGGCTGACGGTGCCGGCAGGCCTACCGTGGTGCGGCGCCTGCTTCGACCGCCGCCCTGCAAAACGTCACAAATCCGACGCGCCGCAACCGGAGTTGGGTCTCTTGTTTGTCAGTGCCGTGCCGTAGAAATGAGAGGCACGGCGAGGTCCGCGCGGCGGACGGGAGGAGGTGGCTCGGTGAGCATTTCCGAGCCCTTGGACGAGCCGTGGGCCGACAGCGGACCCAGTGATCGTCTCCCTGCCTCCCGTCGGCGCGGTGACGTGATCAGGGGCCGCGACGAGCAGCACGAGCGCGGCCGGGAGGCCGGGGTCTGGGACGACGCGGGGTCGTCGTTCGAGCGGGTGCCGCCCCAGGATCTTGAGGCCGAGCAGTCCGTCCTCGGCGGCATGCTGCTGTCCAAGGACGCCATCGCCGATGTCGTGGAGCTCCTCAAGGGCCACGACTTCTACAAGCCCGCCCACGAGACGATCTACCAGGCGATCCTCGACGTCTACGCCAAGGGCGAGCCCGCCGACCCGATCACCATCGCCGCGGAGCTCACCAAGCGCGGCGAGATCAACAAGGTCGGCGGTGCGTCCTATCTGCACGCGCTCGTGCAGACCGTGCCGACGGCTGCGAACGCCGCGTTCTACGCCGAGATCGTCCATGAGCGCGCCGTGCTGCGCCGCCTGGTCGAGGCGGGTACGCGGATCACCCAGATGGGATACGCGGCCGACGACGACGTGGACGAGATCGTCAACCGTGCGCAGGCGGAGATCTATGCGGTCACCGAGCAGCGCACCAGTGAGGACTACCTGGCGCTCGGCGACATCATGGAGGGTGCTCTCGACGAGATCGAGGCGATCGGCTCACGCAGCGGTGAGATGACCGGCGTGCCCACGGGCTTCACGGACTTCGACTCGCTGACCAACGGTCTGCACCCGGGGCAGATGATCGTCATCGCAGCCCGTCCCGCGATGGGCAAGTCGACCCTGGCGCTCGACTTCGCCCGAGCGGCCTCGATCAAGAACAATCTGCCCAGTGTCATCTTCTCGCTGGAGATGGGCCGGAACGAGATCGCCATGCGACTGCTGTCGGCCGAGGCCCGCGTCGCGCTCCACCACATGCGGTCCGGCACGATGACGGACGACGACTGGACCCGCCTGGCGCGCCGGATGCCCGACGTCTCGGCCGCCCCCCTCTACATCGACGACTCACCGAACCTGTCGATGATGGAGATCCGGGCGAAGTGCCGTCGCCTGAAGCAGCGCAACGACCTCAAGCTGGTCGTCATCGACTATCTCCAGCTGATGCAGTCCGGTGGCTCCAAGCGCGCCGAGAGCCGCCAGCAGGAGGTCTCGGACATGTCCCGGAATCTGAAGCTGCTGGCCAAGGAGCTGGAGCTCCCGGTCATCGCACTCTCCCAGCTCAACCGTGGCCCCGAGCAGCGCACCGACAAGAAGCCGATGGTCTCCGACCTGCGCGAGTCCGGCTCCATCGAGCAGGACGCCGACATGGTCATCCTGCTGCATCGCGAGGACGCCTACGAGAAGGAGTCTCCTCGCGCCGGCGAGGCCGACCTGATCGTCGCCAAGCACCGAAACGGCCCGACAGCGACGATCACCGTTGCCTTCCAGGGCCACTACTCACGCTTCGTGGACATGGCGCAGACCTGAGCGGCTCCGTGTAGCTCCTCTGATTCCGGCGGGAGCATGCGATTCCCGGGCTCGCGGACGGCCTGGCACGCGACGCTATGGTGGGCCGATGACGTCGATCAAGCAGTTCCAAGTCACCTTCGACTGCGCAGAACCCGAGCGCGTCGCTCGTTTCTGGTGCCAGGTGTTGGGATACGTCGTACCGTCGCCGCCGGAGGGGTTTGCCACGTGGGACGACTTCGATCAATCGCTGCCGCCGGAGCGTCAGGGTTCCGCGTTCGCGTGCGTTGATCCCTCAGGAGTGGGCCCGCGACTGCTGTTCCTGCGCGTCCCCGAAGGAAAGGTCGTCAAGAACCGGGTGCATCTCGACGTGCGGGTCGGCACCGGGCTCGTGGGTGCAGAGCGCCTCGCTGCACTTGAGGCCGAATGCGCACGTCTGGTCGAACTCGGCGCGGTACGCGTACGTCTCCTGACGGCCGATGACTACAACGAGTCGTGCCTCGTGATGCAGGACGTCGAGGGTAACGAGTTCTGTCTGGACTGAAGGTCGTGTCCCGATGGGGCAGGACGAGCAACTTCCCCCGACAGGCCGGACGCGGAGGGATGAAATCGACTCGACGCGCGATGTCCGGGCCTGTGGACTGGGAGCATGACGACACCTCAGGACGAGCTGCTTCCCGCAACCCGGCGTGCGCTGCTGCACCGGATCGCCGTGGCCCAGACCGAAGGGCGGGCGCCGTCACTGGCCGCCGCGGTGGTCCGGGACGGGCAGGCGCTCTGGCACGGAGCTCGGAGCTCGGTCGACGGGCACGGACCCGACGAACATGTGCAGTACCGGATCGGCTCGATCACCAAGACGTTCACCGCCGTTCTGGTCCTTCGGCTGCGTGACGAGGGCCTGCTCGATCTCGGAGACCCGCTGGAGAAGCATCTGCCGGGCACCGGGGCGGGGGAGGTCACCGTCGCCCAGCTGCTCGCACACACGGGAGGACTGGCCGCCGAGTCGCCGGCCCCCTGGTGGGAGCGGACTCCTGGCTCGCTCCGCCCCGACCTCGGCGATGTCCTGGGCGGGCAGCCCTTCCGGCATCCGGTGGGCCGTCGGCACCACTACTCGAACCCGGGATACACCGTGCTCGGCTCGCTCGTCGAGAAGCTGCGCGGCGCTCCTTGGGAGGACGTGCTGCGTCAGGAGGTACTGGAACCTCTGGGGCTGAAGCGCACGAGTGGACGGCCGACGGCCCCGCACGCAGGTGGCTGGGCGGTGCATCCGTGGGCCGATGTGATGCTGACCGAGCCCGCCGAGGACCTCGGCCGGATGGCCCCGGCCGGTCAGCTCTGGTCCACCACCGCGGACCTGGCCCGGTTCGCTGCCTTCCTGACCCACGGTGACGACACGGTGCTGAGCGCTCGGACCGTACGGGAGATGCGGGCGCCCGCGGCCCCGGCCGAGGCCGCGGACCTTGCGGACGGGGTGGCGTACGGGCTCGGGCTGCAGATCCAGCACCGGGACGGGCGGCTGCTCGTGGGGCACTCCGGATCCCTCCCGGGCTTTCTGGCCAACCTCACCATCAGCGCCGAGGACGACGTGGCCGTGGTGGTGCTGGCCAACTGCACCTCTGGCCCGCTGCTGGGCGCGGTGGCAGCCGGCCTGGTCCGGATCGTCGCCGAGGCCGAGCCGCGGATCCCCGAGCCCTGGCGCCCGCTGCCGGACGTGGACGAATCCGTGCTGGATCTGACCGGGCCCTGGTACTGGGGAACACAGGGGTTCGCGCTGCGGCTCACCCGGGACAGTGACATCTCGCTGGAGCCGCTCTCGGGCCCGGGCCGCCGCTCACACTTCCGCGCGAACGACGACGGCACCTGGACCGGTCTGGAGGGCTACTACGCCGGGGAGGTGCTGCGTGCGGTACAGCGCCCGGACGGGACGGTGAGCCATCTCGATCTCGGCTCCTTCGTGTTCACGCGTCAGCCGTACGACGAAGAGGCTCCGGTGCCGGGCGGGGTCGACCCGGAGGGCTGGCGGGGCATCCGCTAGGCGTTCTGCCGGGACGTGAGCCGGGAGAGCGGAGTGGTGTCCTGTTTCACGTGAAACAGGACACCACACACGTGGAAGCGGACACCGCAGCGGTCGATCAGAGCTGGAGCTTGAAACCGACGTGCGACGCCGAGAAGCCGAGTCGCTCATAGAAACGGTGCGCGTCGGTACGGCTGGCATCGGAGGTCAGCTGCACCAACTCGCAGCCCTGACGTCCGGATTCGTCGACGGCCCAGGTGATGAGCCGGGCCCCCAGGCCGCTGCCGCGCTCGTCCGCTTGGACACGCACGGCTTCGATGACCGACCTGGTTGCTCCGCGGCGGGACAGTCCGGGAACGATCGTCAACTGGAGGGTGCCGATCACCCGGCCCTCGCGGACGGCCACCATCAGATGCTGGTTCGGGTCGGTGCGGAGCCGCTCGAATGCCGGCAGATAGGGGCTCAGGTCGCCGGGTGACTCGCGCTGGGCACCCAACGGGTCGTCGGCGAGCAGGGCGACTATCGCGGGTATGTCGTTCTCGTCGGCGGGCCGGATATCAAGATCTCCCATAGCAGGCACCCTATGCAGACAGGGGCCGTGAGCGGGGCCGATCCCTATGCGTAACGCGGCATGGGGAAGGGTGGTCAGCCCGCTGCCACCGTCAGCGGGGCGAACCGCCGGTTCCAGTCGCCGGGCAGCTCCGTGATGCCGTGCGCCATGACAGAGTTGAACGCGATGGACACCAGGCCGCGAGCCTTGACCCAGTCCAGCAGTTCTTCGTGGCGCACATCGATGTCGGTGCGCAGTGGACGGTCGGTCCGGGCGGCGACGGAAGCCACGAGTGCCTTGGCCGTCTCCGTGTCCTGGGCGATCAGCGGGCCCACAACATGGGTGTCCATATTGGGCCAGGCTGCCGCGTAGCCAATGATCCGGCCGTTCTCCTCCGCCACACGCAGCTGGTCGGCGAACGCGGGGAGTCGGGTGATGATGTGGGTGCGGTCGGCACCGAACACGTCCTCGTCGAGCCGGACGATCGCCGTGAGGTCGCCCGCTGTGGCTGCCCTGGTGGCGATCTCGGGCTCGGAGCTGTTGGGCATGAAGCGTCCGCGCACCATCTCCGCCCGCCCGGTGACCTTGAAGCCGATCTCCTCGTAGAGCGGTCGGCCGCTGGGGGTGGCGTGCAGGGTGAGCGGGGTCGGGCCCATAGTGGTGGTCACATGGCGCATCAGCCGACGCCCGACACCCTGCCGGGCGTGCCGCTCCGCGACCAGCACCATGCCGATGGCCGCAAAGGCGGGACGGTCCTGGGCACCGTACTCGGTGATGGTGCAGGTGCCGACCAGTCCGCCTGCGGGGTCATCGATGCCGTACCCCCGCCCGGCTGTGAGGAGAAGACCCCACTTGTGCTCTTCGCGTGGCCACCCCCGGTCCTCGGACAGGTCGGCGCACGCGGTGAGATCACGACGCGTCAGGCGGCGGATCGGCAGGGCGGCAGGAGAAGGTGTCGGCACGCAGGTCAGGCTGGCCGACGGGAGCGCTTGGCGTCCACCGGTTTCCGGTGAGCGATGCGATCTTTTGGCCATGTCGTGTCCGGCTGCACAGCGCTGCGTCACCTGCACGACGTTTCACGTGAAACACCGATCTGTGTCTCGGCTCATCCCAGGTCGGGGGCGTGCATGGCGCGTACGCCCTCGATGTTGCCGTCCAGGTAATGCCGGAGCGACAGAGGGACGAGATGGACCGAGGCGATCCCCACCCGGGTGAACGGCACCCGCACGATCTCGTACTCGCCGGTGGGCTCCTCTACCTCGGGGCCGTGCCGCAGCGACGGGTCCATGGACTCCAGACGGCAGACGAAGAAGTGCTGCACCTTGACGCCAGTCGCGCCGCCGTCTTCCCCGATGTGCTCCACGGTGTCTACGAAGCACGGGACCACATCGGTGATCTTGGCGCCGAGTTCCTCGTACACCTCCCTGTGCAGCGCATCGACGACGGTCGTGTCCCCCGGTTCCACTCCGCCACCGGGAGTGAGCCAGTAGGGATCCACACCTGGCTTGGTGCGCTTGATCAGGATCAGATCGTCGCCGTCCAGGAGAACGGCGCGAGCGGTGCGCTTGACCACGGGTCGGACGGTCATGGGAGAAATGTGGCCCGGTAGGTTCCACGTGAAACATCGCGGATTGCACCGCTCTGACCTCCAGCGACGCCCTCGGCATCTCCGGGCTGACCCCGGGGTCAGCTCCAGTCGGCCGCAGCCTGCAGCAGCCACTCGTGGGCCCGTGCGATGTGGGGCATCGCCAGGGTGCCGGTGCGCACGGCGAGAAAGTACGTCCGCAGCGGCGGCACGGCTGGATCGTGCAGGGCGGCGACGTCACCGCCCTCCAGGGCATTCGTGCACAGATACCGGGGCAGCACCGCCAGTCCGGCGCCCGCGACCGCGCAGGCGAGGACTGCACGCAGGTCAGGAACAATGACCGTACCCGGGGCGGCCGGGCGGGAATCGAAGACGGCCGCCCAGTACCGGGAGACCAGAGGCAGTGACTCGTGCACCTCGACGACGGGGATCTGCTCCAGCGCCGGTGCTCCGTCGCGGCCGGGTGTGCCGACGCCGAGCTGTTTCGCCCATCGGGGTGCGGCGACCAGGACATGTTCCTCGTCGCAGAGCGGAGTCGCGGTGAGCAGGGCACCCCGGGGCCGGGCTGTGCTGATGGCCAGGTCATGGTGTCCCGCGGCCAGCCCCTCCAGGGACTCCTCGGCGTTTCCGAAGGAGGTGCGCAGGGCGAAGCCCTGGCCGTCCTCGCCGGTGAGCTCCGTCAGGGCAGGCAGTGCACGCTCGGCGGTGAACTCGGGAGGCCCGGCGAGATGCAGAGTGCGCAGGGAGGAGGTGTCATCGAGCCCGGACTCGGCGATCTCCACGAGGGCATCGAGATGCGGCGCGGCTTTGTGGGCGAGCTCGTCGCCGATGCTCGTCGGGGTGACGCCGCGGGCCTGGCGCAGGAACAGAGGCCGGCCAAGTTGCCGCTCGAGGGTGCGGATCTGCGCGGTGACGGCCGGTTGGGAGAGGCCGAGCAGGGCAGCGGCGCGAGTGAAGGAGCCGGCTCGGTGCACGGTCACAAAGGTGCGCAGCAACGCCAGATCCACGGAGAACCACCCCCTCCACTGCCGTGCCTCCGACCCTCCGGTCCCGCCCAACTATAAATATGTCGATAGGTCTCTGTCGCTACCGTGATTGGACACTGACACTGAGTCAACTAGCCTTGTCGACGCGGTTCCTCGCGCGCAGAACCGAGGGTGGTCCGAGCCACGAGGGGGGAGGCTCGGACCACCCGCTGTCCACAACCGTGACAGGCGATCAGTCCCGCGAGGCGACCAGTGCCCGCAGCAGATCCGTCACCAGGTCCTCAGGGTCCTCCGCCCCGACCGACAGCCTGATGAAGCCCTCCGGTACCGCATCACCGCCCCAGCGCCCGCGCCGCTCGGCCGTGGACCGTACCCCGCCGAAACTCGTCGCATCGTCCACCAGGTGCAGCGCGTCGAGAAAACGATCGGCACGCGCGCGCGTGGGAAGCGTGAAGGAAACGACGCACCCGTAGCGGCGCATCTGCTGTGTGGCGATCTTGTGGGACGGATCGTCCGGCAGTCCCGGGTAGCGCAGGCCGGTCACCTCCGGACGCCTCTGCAGAGCCTCGGCCACCCGCAGCGCGGTCGCGTTCTGCCGGTCGACCCGCAACTGGAGCGTGGCGATGGACCGGTGGGCGAGCCATGCTTCCATAGGCCCGGGGATCGCTCCGACGATCTTGCGCCAGCGCCGCACTCCGTTCATGGCCTCGCCGTCGCGGCCGGTGACGTATCCCAGGAGAAGATCGCCGTGGCCGGTCAGCTGCTTGGTACCGCTGGCCACGGAGAAGTCGGCGCCCAGCTCCAGCGGACGCTGCCCGAGGGGTGTGGCGAGGGTGTTGTCGACGGCGACCAGGGCGCCGCGCGCATGCGCCGCCTCGACGAGCCGCCTGACGTCACACACATCGAGCCCGGGATTCGACGGCGTCTCGATCCACAGCAGCCTGGCGCCGTCCAGCACCTCGAGCTGGGCGTCGCCGCGGGTGGGCGCGGTGCGGACCTGGACGCCGTACGCCTCGAGCTGGGTACGCACCAGGGGCAGCACCTGGTAGCCGTCGCTGGGCAGGACGACCGCGTCACCGGCGCGCAGCTGGGAGAAGAGCACCGACGAGATCGCTGCCATGCCCGAGGCGAACACGAGTGTCTCCACGTCGTCCCGCCCGGGCGCCTCCAGACCGCCGACGGCCTGCTCCAGCAGGGTCCACGTCGGGTTCTCGTCCCGCCCGTAGGTGTACGGACCGGTGGGATCGCCGGGCAGATGGAAGTGGGCGGCGAACACCGGACCGGGCAGGGTCGGCTCGTGCCTGACCGGCTCGGGCAGCCCGGCCCGTACCGCGCGTGTGCCGTCGCCCGCGCCGATGCCCGCGTCGCAGGGCGGAGCGCCCGGGTCATGGGGCAGCGCGTCCGGGTTGGTGCCGCGCCCGTCATGTGTGGCGGAATCGTTCATGCCGCCCGTCCCTCCACCTGCTCGCGTACTTCGGCGAGCAGGCCCTGGCTCGCCGCCACCACCATCTCGAGGCACTCCTCGAAGCCGTCCGCGCCCCCGTAGTACGGGTCAGGCACGTCCAGGTCGCCGCCGCTGACGGCGGGGTCGTAGGACCGCAGCAGACGCACCTTGGCCGCGTCCTGCTCGGTGGGAGCCATCCGGCGCAGCGCCCGGAGGTGGCCGGCGTCGAGGGCGATGACGAGATCCAGGCGGGAAAACCACTCCACCTGGAACTGCCGGGCCGTGTGATCCAGGCCGTAGCCGTTGCGCTCCAGGACGGCCATGGTGCGCGGGTCGGCGCCCTCGCCCTCGTGCCAGCCGCCCGTACCGGCGCTGTCCACGCCTACCCGGCCCTCGAGCCCGGATTCCGCCACGCGCGCGCGGAAGACCGACTCGGCCATCGGGGAGCGGCAGATGTTGCCGGTGCAGACGAAACAGACGCGATAGGTCATCGGTGCTCAGTCCCCGTCGGGCAGGAAGGCGTTCAGGGCCCAGGAGACGATCGAGATGATCAGCCCGCCCAGGACCGCGGTCCAGAAGCCGTCCACATGGAAACTCAGATCGAGCCGGTCCGCCAGCCAGGATGTCAACAGCAGCATGAGTGCGTTGACCACCAGAGTGAACAGGCCCAGCGTCAGGATGAACAGGGGAAGGGTCAGCAGCTTCACGATGGGCTTGACCAGCAGGTTCACGAGGCCGAAGAGCAGTGCCACGAGGAGTAGCGTGCCGATCTGCCGGCCCGTGCTGTCACCGGTCAGGGTGATCTTGTCCAACAGCCATACGGCGACCGCCAGGGCGCCCGCGTTCGCGATCGTCTTGACTACAAAATTCTTCATGTGTCTGATCGTGGCAGACAGGGTCGGGCACATGGGAAGAGTCAGGGGCGGACAAGGTGAAGGCATTCCGGCTGGACGAACTGGAGGCGGAGCGCGCCGCGAACGACGGGGCGTACCTCCAGTTCCTGCGGGAGCGGAACATGTCGGTCGGCCTCTACGCCCTCGACGCGGGCACGGCCGATCCGCAGAAGCCGCACTCCCAGGACGAGGTGTACTTCGTCGTGAGCGGCCGGGCCTCGATCACCGTCGGTATGGAGACCACCCAGGTCGCCCGCGGCAGCGTGGTGTACGTGCCGGCCGGTGTCGCCCACAAGTTCCACCACATCAGCGAGGACCTGCGGGTTCTGGTGGTGTTCTCTCCGCCCGAGAGCTGATCGGGACCCAGGGATTCCCTAGGGGTTCTGTCAGGGGACGACAAGGGATGCCAGGCCCCCGCGCGGGGCATCGCGGCCCTAGCATCGAGTGCAGGACAGGGGAGATTCCCGGACACGGGCTCCCGGACACGTTCCCGTACCCGTGGGGCCCGGCACTCGAAACGGGCGGCGCGGGCGGGCGGAGAGGTGAGGACGAGACCGATGCGAGAGATCTTCACGGGACTGCCGTGGTGGGTGAAGTGGATCGCGGTGCCGGTCATCGCCCTGGTCGTGTTCGGCGGACTGATCGCCAGCGTGGTGGGCTTTGTGATCGGCCTGCTGTTCAAGGTGCTGCTCTTCGTGGCGCTGGTCGGTGGACTGGTCTACGTCGTACGGAAGTTCACTGCGAGTTCCTCCTCCCGCGGCGACTGGTGAGGACTGTGGGACACCGGTGGGGGTAACGGGAATCACCGGTTCCCTCGCGCGAGGGAAGTTTGCTGCACGGGTCGTATGCAAGCCATGACAGGTGGTTAGAGTCCGGAACTCCACGCGGGACAACCCCGCGAGCGGTCGACACCCCACCCGTGTTCTCCGCACCGGCTGCCCCCTCACGCCTCGGGAGCGACCTTGGCCACGGCTCAACCCGCATCCGTCCCGCTGCACCCCCTCCCCGTGCAGCCCCGTTCGACTCCGCCCGCGGGGGAGGGCGCCCCTGCGGGAAGGGCTGTCGGCCCGTCCGTGGGCAGACCCCCCGTCGATAATCCGAGCAGTGGCGGACCCGGCGCCGGCGGATCCTCCGTGACGCTGATCGGATCCGTGCAGCGTGCGATGCGGCTGCTGGAGACCGTCGCCGAGCATCCGTACGGCGCCCCTGCCAAACAACTGGCCCGTGAGACGGGCCTTGCGCTCCCGACCGCGTACCACCTGCTGCGCACCCTCGTTCACGAGGGGTATCTGCGCCGGGAGAAGGGGCTGTTCTTCCTCGGGGAGGCGGCCGAGCGGCTGAGCAGCAGCGGGGCGCAGCAGAAACGTCGCAGCACAGTGGTCGACACGCTTGCACGCTGGCGCGATGCCATCGGCGTGCCCGTGTACTACGCCCGGTATCACGAGGGCGAGATCGACGTCGTCTGTGTGTCCGACACTCCGGGCATTCCGGCGGTCCAGGAGTGGGCCGACTTCCGTGAGACCGGACATGCTCATGCGATCGGACAGTGTCTGCTGTCGCAGCTGGACGAGGAGTCCCGCCGTGATCACCTCGCCCGCTACCCCGTACGGTCCGTCACGCCGTACACGGTGCGTGACGACCATCATCTGCAGCGGCGCCTGGACTCCATGCGACGGACGGAGCCGGTGGTCGAATGCCAGGAGTACGCCCTCGGGACGGTGTGCGCGGCGCTTCCCATCACCATCGGCACCACGGCCGCGACGATGGCCATCTCACTGCCCGCTCACCAGGCCGACCGGCTGCTGCCCGCTGCACTGCAGCTGCAGCACGAGGCGGGGCGGCTTCTGGGATCGCTGGCGATCTCTATCAGTATCTGAAAACTCACTCCTTGTGATCTGGTGTGTACGTTCAGCAAGATGCCACCAGTGTAAGAGGTTTGATTCCCGGCCAGTCGACGGCGAGACGGGGTAGGCGATGCGCGAGTCCGTACAGGCAGAGGTCATGATGAGCTTTCTCGTGTCCGAGGAGCTCTCGTTCCGTATTCCGGTAGAGCTGCGCTACGAGACGTGTGATCCCTATGCCGTGCGGCTGACCTTCCATCTCCCCGGCGATGCCCCGGTGACCTGGGCCTTCGGCAGGGAGCTGCTGATCGACGGAGTGGGGCGGCCGTGCGGGGACGGTGATGTGCGGATCTCGCCCGTGGACCCGGAGCCGTTGGCCGAGGTGCTGATCCGTCTTCAGGTCGGCGGTGACCAGGCAGTGTTCCGCTCGTCGGTGGCACCGCTCGTGGCCTTCCTCGACCGCACCGACAAGCTGGTGCCGCTGGGCCAGGAAGGCGCGCTCGCCGACTTCGACGCCCATCTCGACGAGGCCCTGGACCGGATCCTGGCCGAGGAACAGAGCGCGGGCTGAAGCGTCACAGCGGTCGTACGGCGGTGGCGTAACGCTTCGCCGGGGCGTCAGCGCTTGCGGCGGCGGCCTCGTCCGCTGCGCGCCGGGGCCGTGCCGGCCCCGGCTGCCGTCGCCGGCCCGGGACGGTCGGCCGACACCACCAGGGCCGCCAGCGCGGTGGTGACGGGTACCGACGCCACGAGGCCGATCGAGCCGACCAGTGTGCGCACGATCTCCTCGGCGACCAGTTCGCTGTTGGCGACCGTGCCCACGCTGCTCTGGGCGATCGAGAACAGCAGAAGCAGAGGCAGAGCTGCGCCCGCATAGGCCAGGACCAAGGTGTTGACGACGGATGCGATGTGGTCGCGGCCGATACGGATGCCCGCGCGGTACAGCCCGCGCCAGCCCATCGTCGGATTGGCGTCGTGCAGCTCCCAGACGGCCGACGTCTGGGTGACCGTGACATCGTCGAGGACACCGAGCGAGCCGATGATGATGCCGGCCAGCAGCAGACCGCTCATGTCGATCGTCGGATACAGCCCGTGGATCAGACCGGTGTTGTCGTCCGTGTTGCCGGTCAGCGCCGCCCAGTCGATGAACGCCGACCCGAGGATGCCGATCAGCAGCAGCGAGATCAAGGTGCCCAGTACCGCGACGGACGTCCGGGCCGACAGCCCGTGACACAGGTAGAGCGCCATCAGCATGATCGCGCTGGCCCCGACCACCGCCACGATCAGCGGGTTGGAGCCCTGCAGGATGGCGGGCAGGATGAAGAAGTTCAGCACCAGGAAGCTGATCGCCAGCGAGATCAGCGCCATGAGCCCGCGGAGCCGGCCGACGACCACCACGGCGACCGCGAAGATCCCGGCCAGCAGTGCCATCGGCAGTCGGCGGTTGATGTCGGTCACCGAGTACTGCAGATCCTCGGGAGCGGAGGGTTCGTAGGCGACCACGACCTTCTGGCCCTCGTGCAGCTGCCGTGACTGGTCCGGCTGCACGATCTCGGTGAAGGTCCGGCCTTCGTCCTGGCCGGTGTCGACCCGGATCGTCGCCCTGTCGCAGGTGCCGTTCTGCCGTTGTACCGCGGAGGAGCCCTCCGCGGTGGAGGTGTCGCCGGTCGGTGGGACTCCGGAGGCGTTGACGTCCTCGCAGTCCACCTCGACCACCTCGGTGACCGTGGCCTGCTGCGTTTGGCGGTCGAATCCGACCCCGGTGCGCTCGTGCGGTGGCGCGCCGCCGGGCCAGAGCACGGTGAGGCCGACGGCCACGGCCGCGGCGAACGGGATGAGGACGGCCGCGATGACCCTGCGCAGATGCCTCGAGACCGGTGTCGCGGGCCCGTGGCTGTGCCCGTGCCCGTGCCCGTGACCATGTCCGGATCCGCCTCCGCCTCCGCCGGAGTCCGAACCATGACCGCCCGAACCATGCCCGTCCCCCGAGCCATGCCCCGCACCGGAGTCGTGTCGGCCTCCCGAACCGCCGCCGTGTCCGCCACGGAAGCCCTGGCCGTCTCCGGGGCCAGGGCCGCTCGCGGGGCCGTGCCCGCGGTGTGGGTCGGGCGGGGGCGAGGGAGGATGCTGCATCGTGGTCACCGGCCGATCATCGCAAGAACACAGGGGGCCCTCTGTTCACCGCGCCCGAATTGGCGCTAGCGTGGGGGGCACCTTTGTACACGCGGGAGCTCGGAGCACCGGGCTGAGAGGGCGCTGACCTCCGTCCCAGCGATGTTTCACATGAAACATCACCGAAGTCGAGTGATGTTTCACACGAAACGTCGGCAGACGGATACCGCTGCGTCGACCGCCGAACCTGTTACCGGGTAATGCCGGCGTAGGGAGTAGGTCTCATGACCATCAAGGACGCACGCACGCCTGCCTCCATGCAGAACGGGCAGACCCCTGCCCCGCAGAGCACTGCCGACGGGGAGGCCGGGAAGTCCATCGGATGGCACAAGGCGTATGTCGAGGGCTCGCGCCCCGATCTGCGCGTGCCGGTCCGTCAGGTGCATCTCACCAACGGGCAGTCGGTCACGCTGTACGACACCTCGGGCCCGTACACCGATCCAGCCGTCGATACCGATGTCCGCAGGGGACTGGCGCCGCTGCGCGAGAACTGGATCATCGCCCGTGGCGACACCGAGGAGTACGCGGGCCGTCCTGTCCGTCCCGAGGACGACGGGATCAAGCACACCTCGCCGCGTGGCGGACTGCGCAACCTCGATGCGGTCTTTCCCGGTCGGCCGCGTCAGCCGAGGCGAAGCCGGGACGGTCACGCGGTCACCCAGCTCGCGTACGCGCGCAGGGGCGAGATCACACCCGAGATGGAGTACGTGGCCATCCGGGAGAACGTGACGCCGGAGGTGGTGCGCGAGGAGATCGCTGCGGGCCGGGCCGTGCTGCCGGCCAATGTCAACCACCCCGAGATCGAGCCGATGATCATCGGTAAGAGGTTCCTGGTCAAGGTCAATGCCAACATCGGCAACTCGGCCGTGACCTCCTCCATCGAGGAGGAGGTGGAGAAGATGACCTGGGCGACCCGCTGGGGCGCCGACACGGTCATGGACCTGTCCACCGGACGCAATATCCACACCACCCGTGAGTGGGTGCTGCGCAACTCCCCCGTGCCCATCGGCACCGTGCCGCTCTACCAGGCCCTGGAGAAGGTCGACGGCAGGGCCGAGGAGCTGACGTGGGAGATCTACAAGGACACGGTCATCGAGCAGGCCGAGCAGGGCGTGGACTACATGACCGTCCACGCGGGCGTGCGCCTTCCGTACGTACCGCTGACCGCGAACCGCAAAACGGGCATCGTCTCTCGCGGAGGGTCGATCATGGCCGCGTGGTGCCTGGCGCACCACAAGGAGTCGTTCCTGTACGAGAACTTCGAGGAGCTCTGCGAGATCCTCGCCGCTTACGACGTCACCTACTCCCTCGGCGACGGCCTTCGGCCGGGGTCGATCGCGGACGCCAACGACCGTGCGCAGTTCGCCGAGTTGGAGACGCTCGGGGAACTCAACCGGATCGCGAAGCGTTGGAACGTACAGACCATGATCGAAGGCCCGGGCCATGTCCCGATGCACAAGATCAAGGAGAACATCGACCTTCAGCAGGAGATCTGCGATGAAGCTCCGTTCTATACGCTCGGCCCGCTGACGACGGACGTCGCCCCGGCGTACGACCACATCACCTCCGGCATCGGTGCCGCGATGATCGCCTGGTGGGGCACGGCCATGCTCTGCTACGTCACGCCCAAGGAACACCTGGGTCTGCCCAACCGTGACGACGTCAAGACCGGCGTCATCACCTACAAGATCGCGGCCCACGCGGCCGACCTTGCCAAGGGGCACCCCGGTGCGCAGGAATGGGACGACGCGTTGTCCGACGCCCGCTTCGAGTTCCGGTGGGAGGACCAGTTCAACCTGGCCCTCGACCCGGACACGGCACGGGAGTTCCACGACGAGACCCTGCCGGCCGAGCCCGCCAAGACGGCCCACTTCTGTTCCATGTGCGGGCCGAAGTTCTGCTCGATGAAGATCTCGCAGGACATCCGCCGGGAGCATGGTGGCAGCCAGACCGAGATCGAGGAGGGCATGGCCCGGAAGTCGGAGGAGTTCGCGGCTGCGGGCAACCGCGTGTATCTGCCGATCGCCGACTGAGCGGACCCGGTCCGGTCGGCGGGGAGGGGACGGCTCGCCCCCTCCCCGCCGCGGTGGGGCTGTCGGCAGACTGGTCCCATGACAGCCACACCCTTGAACAAGGGCGCCAACCTCGCCGTCGACTCGTCCACGGTGCATGTCGAGCTGGCCTGGTCCGCCGGGCCCGGTGTGCCCGAGGTCGATGCCTCGGCCCTGCTGCTCGGTGCGGACGGACGGGTGCGGGACGACGGTGACTTCGTCTTCTACAACCAGCCCCGGCACGGCTCCGGTGCCGTCGAGCACACCGGGAAGCGGAAGAGCGCCGATGCCGCCGTCACCACCGACGCCCTGGACGTGGACCTGCGCTCGCTGGAGCCGGCTGTCGAGCGGATCGTGCTCTGCGCGTCGGCCGACGGCGGGACCTTCGGGCAGGTGCCCGGACTGTCCCTGAGGCTGCTGGACCGCGCGACCGGAGCCGAGCTGGCCCGTTTCGAGATGACGGCGGCCACCGAGACCGCGATGATCGGCGGCGAGCTGTACCGGCGCCAGGGGAGGTGGAAGTTCCGCGCGGTAGGACAGGGCTATGCTTCCGGGCTGGCGGGGCTGGCGACCGACTTCGGTATCACCGTCGACGACGCGGCCGCGCCGCCCGCACCCCCCGTAGCTCCTGCTGCCACTCTCCCTCCTCCTGTCACGGCCCCGTCCCTCCGCGCCCCCGCTGACCGGACGGCACCCCCGGAGGCGGGACCCCGGCTGACCAAGGGCGAGGAGCGGTTGCCCGTGGACATGCGCAAGCGGCTGTCGCTGCGCAAGGAACAGGTGGCGGTCAGCCTGCGCAAACACGGCGTCGGCGCGGTGACGGCGCGGGTCGTGCTGGTGCTCGACGCCTCCGGGTCGATGTCCTTCCTCTACTCCAAAGGAGTCGTGGCCGATGTCGTGGAGCGCATGGCGGCGGTGGCGGCGCAACTCGACGACGACGGGGAGATGCAGGCCTGGACCTTCGCCTCGAACCCGGCCCGCCTGCCCGACCTGCGGTTGGGCGAGCTGCCGGACTGGCTGCGGCTGCATGTGCGCGTCGGTGAGATCGGTCTGTTCCGCCGCGGCCGGAAGAAGGGCCTGGAGCCGGACCAGGTCGACATGCGCGCGGTCGGGATCCAGAACGAGGAGCAGAAGGTGATCGCCGAGGTGCGGGCGTTCGTCCGGGCCCACCCGGCGCCGGTGCCGACCCTGGTGCTGTTCTTCTCCGACGGCGGGGTCTACCGGAACACCGAGATCGAACGTGAACTGCGGGAGGCGGTGGAAGAGCCGGTTTTCTGGCAGTTCGTGGGGCTGGGCCGGTCCGACTACGGAGTGCTGGAGCGGTTCGACACGCTCCCCGGCCGTCGCGTCGACAACGTGGGCTTCTTCGCGGTGGACGACATCAGCAGCGTCCCCGACCCGGAGCTCTACGACCGGCTGCTGTCCGAGTTCCCGTCCTGGATCAGGGCCGCCGGCCAGGCGGGAATCCTCTGATCAGGCGACCGGCGTGCGCTCCCCTTGCGCAAGAGTTCCGCCCGGGGGGAGCGCAGGCCGGTGCTCATTCCGGCCGGTGCTCGGGACCGCCGAATTCCGGGCTGGAGTAGTCCGGGCTCGAGTAGCGCGGCCGGTGCCCGGCGGCGGTGCCCTCGTCGGGACTGGTGAACCCGGGGCGGTCGTAGCCGAGGTGCGGCATGCGACCCCTCGGTGCCGACGGAGTCGTGCTCTGCAACGCCGTCGCCGCGCTCGGGTCGGCGAGCGCGTCCCTGAGGAACGGCAGGATGCCGCGTTCCAGCAGCGCCTCCCGCCAGGCATCCCTGGCCTGGGTCAGCTCTCCGTCCAGTTCGCCGTAGCGCCCCGCCTCCGCCGAGGGGCGGTTGCGCAGCGCGGTGAGCAGCAGCCCGACCGCGGCGACGAGGATCGCCACGGCGGTCACCGCGCCGAAGACCCATCCGGTGGTCAGCATGGTCTGGGCGAACGCCTGCCCGGGGGCGAGCATCTTCAGCACGTACCCGACGAGCAGGAAGATCGCCGCGGCGGTTCCGGCCAGCACCGGTGCCAGCACGGCGACGATGGCCACGGCGCCCGCACCGGCGGCCTCGGCGACCTCTCCCATGGTGGCGGCGAGCCCCACCGCACTCGTGCTCGACTCCTCGGAGCCGGATTCGCGCGCGGGCGTGGACGGGGTGGACGTCGCCGGCTGGCGCAGTTCCTCGCGGACCTTGACGTAGTGCTGGTACTCCGTGGCCGCTGCGGCGGTGATCAGCGCGCTGGCGCCCAGGGCCATGGTGCGCAGTTGTTCGGTGTTGAGCCGCTGGCCGAGAGAGGCCAGTTCCGGGCGGTGTGGTGCGGAGCGCAGCGCCTCGTTGAGGATCCGCTCGTACTCTTGACGGTCCTCGCTCAACAATTGCTGCGGAACGCTGTTCATGTGCATCCCCCGATGCTCCGTAGGGCTTGGGGCTCGCATGCCAACGAGCCGTCGGGCAGAAACGGAGGGGAGCCTGCTACGGATAGACCGATGGTAGAGCGGTGACGGCAGGCGGTGACAGGGGGTTTCCAGAAATTGGGTGTCTGCCTGTACGAACGCGGACGGTCCGGTGCCCGTCAGATGAATGGTCAGTCGCTCAGCGGCAGTTGCTGGACCAGCAGCTTTCCGGCCATGGTCACGCCGCCGTCCATGGCGATGGCCAGTCCGTCGGCGTAGACGTGAGGTCCGTCGACGACGGGACGGGCCTCGTCCTCGCCGTCCTCGGAACCGACCTCACCCAGCAGGTACGGGATGGGGCTGTGACCGTGAACGATGCGGGTGCCGCCGTACGTATCCAGCAGCGAGCGCACCGCGTCGGCGCCGCCCTCGTCCCGGAAGGAGAAGCGCTTGGTGAACTTGCGGAACAGGTCCCAGCACTCGTCGGCGTCGTTGCGCGTGAGCGTTTCGCGGACGGTGTCGTTGACCTCCTCGATGGAGCCGCCGTAGTCGAGGTACGAGGTGGTGTCGGAGTGGACCAGGAGGTGGCCGTCGACCTCTTCGAGGGCGTCCAGCCGGGCCATCCACTGCAGGTGATGGTCCTGGAGGCGGTCCATGTCGGTCTTCTGGCCGCCGTTGAGCAGCCAGGCGGCCTGGAAGGTCGCGGTGCCGGCTCCGGAGTTGACCGGCGTGTCGCCGAACCGTTTGGCGCCGAGCAGCAGCAGTTCGTGGTTGCCCATCAGCGCCTTGCAGTAGCCGCCGGCCGCGGCGGCCTCGGCGGACAGCCGCATCACCAGGTCGATGACGCCGATGCCGTCCGGACCGCGGTCGGTGAAGTCGCCGAGGAACCACAGCCGGGTGGTGCCCGCGCACCAGTGCCCGGCGGCGTCGATCAGGCCCTTCTCCTGCAGCGCGGCGACCAGCTCGTCGAGGTAGCCGTGCACGTCGCCGACCACGTACAGCGGGCCGGGACCGGTGCCCGGCTGCGTGACCGGTGCCGCCACGGGGTCGACGGTCACCTGAACCGTGTCACCGCGGTTGATGACGGGAAGATCGCGTTCTGTGGGCGTGTACCCGTCGGGGTGGCTCTGCTCGTGCGGCGGGGCGATGTCGCCGGGGTGCGTGCTGTGGCCGTACGGACCGGTCTCGTGGACGTACGCGGGCACCCGGAAGTCGCGCACTGTCGCCGTCCGCTCCGCCTCGGGTCCCCGACCGGCCCCCTGAGTCATCGACCCCTCCACCATCGCGCCGCATCTGCACCGCTTCGGACTGCCTGGTCGCAGCGGCCCGCGGTGTCGTGGGCCCATCATAGGAATGCGGATCGCGCCGTGTGATGACCCAGGGGTGGTGAATCGGAACGGGACGCCTCTTCACGGCGGCTTTCGCCCCGATTGGGCCGGGGTTCGCCCGGGCACCGGATCGCTCTCGCGGCACACCGCGTCCGTTGTCCGGGGTGCGGTTGCCTGTGGCCGGGCATGTGGGGCGTGCCCGGCGGCCACGCATGGAGCGCGCTCGCCGTCCACACCCGGGGGTGCGCCTGCCATCCGCCGGAGCGCGCCCGCCGTCCGGGTGACGCTTCCCGCGTGCCGTTGTCCGCCACCGCCCGTTGTGCTCCCTTCCGCCCCCGTGCGTTCCTGCCGCCGCCCGTCATACCACCCGTAAACCCTTCCGCCCTTCCATCCTTCCGTCCGAGTGTCCGGCGTGTCCGCGCATCCGGCGTCCGGCTACTGATCCTCGGGCGAGCGCGGCGGGCTGACCGTCGTGCGCGGCGGGCGGCGCTGCGAGGAGTTCCGCACGATCAGCTCGGTCGGTATCACCTGCTCGACCGGCTGGTCCGAGTCGACGCCCTCGATGGCGTCGATGAGGAGCTGCACCACCGCCGTGCCGATGCGGCGTGGCTTCAGCGACAGCGTCGTGATGGGCGGCTCGGTGCTGGCGTACATCGTGGACTCGCTGCAGCACACCAGCAGCAGGTCGTCGGGTACTCGCAGGCCGTAGCGGCGGGCGGCGGCGAGCAGGTCGGTGCCGTTGGGGTCGAACAGTCCGTAGACGGCGTCGGGCCGGTCGGGGCGAGCGAGCAGCCGGTCGGCGGCGACGGCTCCCGCACACGGGTCGTGCGCCGGGTAGGCCTCGTACACCGGGTCCTGGCCGACCCGCTCGCACCAGCGCAGATAGGCCGTGGTCGACAGGTGGGTGTAGGTGTCGGTCGAGGTGCCGGTGAGCAGGCCGATGCGGCGGGCTCCGGCGTCGGCGAGATGGTCGAGGATGCCGAGGACGGCGGCCTCGTGGTCGTTGTCGACCCAGGCGGTGACCGGGAGTGCTCCCGCGGGCCGACCGTCGGAGACCACCGGCAGGCCCTGGCGGACCAGCTCGCCGACGACCGGGTCCTGGTCCGAGGGGTCGATGACGACCGTGCCGTCCAGGGCGACGTTGGACCACACGTCGTGGCGGGAGGTCGCGGGCAGGATGACCAGGGCGTATCCGCGGTCCAGGGCGGCGGACGTGGCGGCCCGCGCCATCTCGGCGAAGTACGCGAACTCGGTGAAGGTGAAAGGTTCATCCCCGTACGTCGTGACGGTCAGGCCGATGAGTCCCGACTTGCCGGTCCGGAGCGTACGGGCGGCGGCCGAGGGGCGGTAGCCCAGCCGGTCGGCCACCTCGCGGACATGTCGGCGGGTGGCGTCCGGGAGCCGGCCCTTGCCGTTGAGGGCGTCGGAGACGGTCGTGATGGAGACTCCGGCGGCGGCGGCCACGTCCCTGATGCCCGCCCGGCCCGGCCGGCTGCCTCGACGTGAGGTTTCCGCGCGGCTCACCTTGTGCTTCCCTGCTGCTGTCATGGCGAGCCGATAGTAGGGCTCATGCAGTGGGGTAGGGCGGACGCATATGCGTCCGTTGACAGGCACGTTTCTGCATGGCTGCTGTAGGTGAACTGCCTTGGAAACCAAGGCAGTTCCCACCTCGCATCCCATTACGTGATGTGTGGGCATGCGCGGGCCTGGCAAGGCCCCGATGTTGCGAAGAGGTCTCAACTCACCTTCACGGGGGATGCGCGCCACGGCGTGAGCCACCGGCGCATAGATATATGTGCGGCGCGCCCCCGGAACGTACGCCTTCGTGTGCTGATGCCCCTGATTCCCATGTGACTGCTGAGAGGACTCCCGGATGACCGCCGAGCTCGGCTCCGTCTGTTCGCACCTATACGCAGCGGCGCCGAATCCTCATAAGGTGAGGAGCATTCGATGCCGGTGGTGGTCATGAGGAGGACTGCGGTGAGCGAGACGAGCCCCAAGCTGCGCGCAGAGCTGGAGGGTATCCCCACCTACAAGCCGGGCAGGCCCGCGGCGGTCGGCGGCCCGGTCGCCTACAAGCTGTCCTCCAACGAGAATCCGTATCCGCCGCTGCCCGGTGTGATGGAGACGGTGACGGCGGCCGCCTCCTCCTTCAACCGATACCCGGACATGGCCTGTACGGGCCTGATGAACGAGCTGTCCGAGCGGTTCGGCGTCCCTCTCACCCATCTGTCCACCGGCACCGGATCCGTGGGTGTCGCCCAGCAGCTGCTGCAGGCGACCTCAGGACCCGGTGACGAGGTGATCTACGCGTGGCGGTCCTTCGAGGCGTACCCGATCATCACGCAGATCAGCGGTGCCACCTCGGTGCGCGTGCCGCTGACGCCGGGTGACGTGCACGACCTGGACGCCATGGCGGAGGCCATCACCGACAGGACCCGGCTGATCTTCGTCTGCAACCCCAACAACCCGACGGGGACCGTGGTGCGGCGGGCCGAGCTGGAGCGGTTCCTGGACCGGGTCCCCAGTGATGTGCTCGTGGTGCTGGACGAGGCCTACCGCGAATTCATCCGGGACACCGACGTGCCGGACGGCCTTGAGCTGTACCGCGAGCGTCCCAACGTCTGTGTGCTGCGGACCTTCTCCAAGGCGTACGGCCTTGCCGGACTGCGGGTGGGCTTCGCCGTGGCCCATGAACCGGTGGCGGCGGCGCTGCGCAAGACTGCGGTGCCGTTCGGGGTGAGCCAGCTTGCGCAGGACGCGGCGATCGCCTCGCTACGGGCCGAGGACGAGCTGTTCGGCAGGGTCGGTTCGCTGGTGTGTGAGCGCACGCGCGTGGTCGACGGGCTGCGTGCCCAGGGCTGGACGGTGCCGGAGACCCAGGCGAATTTCGTATGGCTGCGGCTGGGGGAGCGGACCGTCGCCTTTGCGGAGGCGTGCGAGCGGGCCGGTGTGGTGGTGCGGCCGTTCCCGGGCGAGGGTGTGCGGGTCACAGTGGGCGAGAGCGAGGCGAACGACATCTTCCTGAAGGTGACGGAAGCGTTCCGCAGAGAGGTGTAGGGAGGCCGGCTCGTGCAGCGCGTCGCGGCGTTTGTCACGTCGGCTACGCGTCCACGGCCTCCACGCGGATCGGGTCGCCACCGCGGACCGTCGCCAGCAGGCGGGGGTCCCCGTTCAGGCGGCCCATGACATTGCATGGGCTCGCGAGGCGGCACTCTCCCCCGAACTCCGATCTGGGGGACCCCCAACCTTGCGAGATCGGCGTCGGTCCGTAAGGGAGCGCCAAGGCGTCGCCGTCGGTCCAGAAGACGACCGTGCCTGGCTCGACGACCTGTCGGGCATTCGTTTCACGTGAAACCGACATACCTGTGTCGAAGTACACCTCCTCACCCCAGGTGTGTGCGCTTGCCGTAAGCGGCAGGGCCTTGAGGAACGCCTGCGTGGTGGCGGTGTGGTCGAGGGTCGCAGTGAGGTGTCCCGCAGGCCAGGAGATCCGGATCTGTGTCTGCTGTCCCTGTGTGTCCATGCGGCGAATTCAACAATATGTTGAAGTTCTTGCCAAGGGGTTGACGTCACAGGGACCCCCCTGTCGATGGCGAAAAGCTGTAGGTCATAATTGCTTGTGAATGTGAACGCGTTCACAAGCGTGTCTGGTTGCTCCCGGGTTAGGTGCGGCGTACACGCACAAACTGCCGCTGACCACGGCGATGTGGCGAGGTAAGGAGACCGACGACGTGGACATGGCCCTGGCGCCGGAGACGCTGGCGCGCTGGCAGTTCGGTATCACCACCGTCTACCACTTCCTTTTCGTTCCCCTGACGATCTCGCTGGCCGCCCTCACGGCCGGACTGCAGACCGCGTGGGTGCGGACCGAGAAGGCGAAGTACCTCCGGGCGACCAAGTTCTGGGGCAAGCTCTTCCTGATCAACATCGCCATGGGTGTGGTCACCGGGATCGTGCAGGAGTTCCAGTTCGGCATGAACTGGTCGGACTACTCGCGGTTCGTCGGCGATGTCTTCGGTGCGCCGCTCGCCTTCGAGGCGCTGATCGCCTTCTTCTTCGAGTCGACCTTCATCGGCTTGTGGATCTTCGGCTGGGACAAGCTGCCCAAGAAGCTCCATCTGGCCTGCATATGGATGGTCTCGATCGGCACCCTGCTGTCGGCGTACTTCATCCTCGCGGCGAACTCCTGGATGCAGCACCCGGTCGGCTACCGGTTCAACGAGGAGAAGGGCCGGGCCGAGCTGACCGACTTCTGGGCGGTCCTCACCCAGAACACCACGCTCAACCAGGTCTTCCACAGTTTCTCGGCCGCCTTCCTCACCGGCGGCGCCTTCATGGTGGGCATCGCCGCCTTCCACCTGATGCGCAAGAAGCACATCCCGGTGATGCGGACATCGCTCCGGCTCGGCCTGGTCACCATGGCTGTCGGCGGTCTGCTCACCGCGGTCAGCGGCGACACCCTCGGCAAGGTGATGTACGAGCAGCAGCCGATGAAGATGGCCGCCGCCGAGGCCCTGTGGGACGGCGAGAGCCCGGCACCCTTCTCCGTCTTCGCCTACGGGGACGTCGACGAGGGACACAACAAGGTCGCCCTCGAGATACCCGGACTGCTCTCCTTCCTCGCCCATAGCGACTTCGAGTCGTATGTACCGGGCATCAACGACACCAACGAGGCCCTGCAGGAACAGTTCGGCCCCGGTGACTACAAGCCCATCGTCCCCGTCGCCTACTGGGGCTTCCGCTGGATGATCGGCTTCGGAATGGCGTCGTTCTCCCTCGCTCTGCTCGGCCTGTGGCTCACCCGGAAGAGGTTCCTGCTGCCGCGCGCCCGGCGGACCGGCGAGGACGAGGTGCCGCATCTGGTCCTGCTGAAGAAGCCGCTCGGATCGAGGCTCACCCGGCTGTACTGGCTGCTGGCGCTGTGGACGATGGGCTTCCCGCTCATCGCCAACGCCTGGGGCTGGATCTTCACCGAGATGGGCCGCCAGCCGTGGGTCGTCTACGGGCTGTTCCAGACCCGCGACGCGGTCTCCCCCGGTGTATCCCAGGCTGAGATCCTCACCTCGATGATCGTCTTCACCACCCTCTACGCCGTGCTGGCCGTCATCGAGGTCAAGCTGCTCGTCAAGTACGCCAAGGCCGGCCCGCCCGAGCTCACCGAGGCCGACCTCAATCCGCCCACGAAGATCGGCGGCGACCTCCGGGACGCCGACAAGCCGATGGCCTTCTCGTACTAGGCCGAGGGAGCTGTACCGACATGGAACTGCACGACGTCTGGTTCGTCCTGATCGCCGTCCTGTGGACCGGCTACTTCTTCCTGGAGGGCTTCGACTTCGGGGTCGGCGTGCTGACCCGGCTGCTGGCCCGGAACCGGCCCGAGAAGCGGGTGCTGATCAACACCATCGGCCCCGTCTGGGACGGCAACGAGGTGTGGCTGCTCACGGCCGGAGGGGCCACCTTCGCCGCCTTCCCGGAGTGGTACGCGACGCTGTTCTCCGGCTTTTATCTCCCCTTGCTGGCCATCCTGGTGTGCCTGATCATCCGTGGCGTGGCCTTCGAGTACCGGGTGAAACGGCCAGAGGAACGCTGGCAGTGCAACTGGGAGACCGCGATCTTCTGGACCTCGCTGATCCCGGCGTTCCTGTGGGGCGTGGCCTTCGGCAACATCGTCCGGGGTGTGAAGATCGACCGCGAACTGGAGTACGTCGGCAGTGTCGGGGACCTGCTCAACCCCTACGCGCTGCTCGGCGGCCTGGTGACACTGACTCTGTTCACCTTCCACGGCACGGTGTTCACCGCGCTCAAGACCGTGGGGGAGATTCGTGAGCGGGCCCGGGGACTCGCACTGCGCATCGGCGTCGTCACGGCCGCACTGGCCTCGCTCTTCCTGCTGTGGACGCAGATCGAGAACGGCGACGCCAAGAGCCTGGTCGCCCTGGTGGTGGCGGTCGCCGCCCTGGTCGTGGCCCTGATGGCCAACCAGGCCGGGCGTGAGGGCTGGGCGTTCGCCCTGTCCGGCATCACCATTGTGGCCACCGTGGCCATGCTCTTCCTGACGCTCTTTCCGAACGTCATGCCGTCCACGCTGAACGCCGAGTGGAGCCTGACGGTCACCAACGCCTCGTCCAGCCCGTACACACTGAAGATCATGACCTGGCTGGCGGTGATCGCCACGCCCGTCGTCCTGCTCTACCAGGGATGGACATACTGGGTGTTCCGCAAGCGCATCGGTACCCAGCATCTCGCCGATGCCTCGCACTGAGGACAGCCCGAGCATGTTCCACCTCCCCCGGCTCCCGAGCGGTGTTTCCCGTGAAACACGTGCTGGACACGAGAGGGCGTGTTTCACGTGAAACCCATCGACCCCCGTCTGCTGCGCTACGCCCGCACCACCCGGCTCTTCCTCAACGCGGTCGTCGTCCTGGGAGCCGTAGGCGCCGGGCTGGTCATCGCGCAGGCGATGCTCATTGCCGAGATCGTGGTGGGCGCCTTCCAGGGCGGCCGGGGGGTCGCCGATCTTCGCACTCCGCTGCTGCTGTTGGTCGCTGTCGCCGGCGGCCGGGCTCTGGTCGGCTGGCTCACGGAACTGGCGGCGCACCGAGCCAGCGCGGCCGTGAAGTCCGAACTGAGGGGCAGGCTGCTGGAGCGGGCCACCGCACTCGGTCCTGGATGGCTGAGCGCGCAGCGGACCGGGTCGCTGGTCGCCCTGGCCACCCGGGGAGTCGACGCCCTCGACGACTACTTCTCCCGCTATCTGCCCCAGTTGGGCCTTGCCGTGATCGTGCCGGTGGCGGTGCTGGCGCGGATCGTCACCGAGGACTGGGTGTCGGCGGCCATCATCGTCGGCACCCTGCCGCTCATTCCGCTCTTCATGGTGCTGATCGGCTGGGCCACACAGGCCCGGATGGACCGTCAGTGGCGACTGCTGTCCCGGCTGTCCGGCCACTTCCTCGATGTGGTCGCAGGGCTTCCCACACTGAAGGTGTTCGGCCGCGCCAAGGCCCAGGCCGAGTCGATCAGGCGGATCACCGGTGAGTACCGGCAGGCGACCATGCGGACCCTGCGCATCGCCTTCCTGTCCTCCTTCGCCCTGGAACTGCTCGCCACACTCTCGGTGGCGCTGGTCGCCGTGACGATCGGCATGCGCCTCGTCCATGGCGACATGGAGCTGTACGACGGGCTGCTGGTGCTCATCCTGGCGCCGGAGGCGTATCTGCCGCTGCGCCAGGTCGGCGCGCAGTACCACGCGGCGGCCGAAGGGCTGGCCTCGGCCGAAGAGATCTTCGAGGTGCTGGAGACCCCCGCGCCGGCGCACGGCACCGAGGCGGTGGCGGCGCGGGGCGCACTCTCCTTCGAGGAGGTGACGGTCCGCTATCCCGGCCGGTCCGGCGACGCCGTCTCGGACGTGAGCTTCACCGTGGAACCCGGGGAGACGGTCGCGCTCGTCGGGCCCAGCGGCGCGGGCAAGTCGACGCTCCTCGACGTTCTGCTGGGTTTTGTCGAGCCGACCGCGGGCCGGGTGTGCGTCGGGGGCACCGCTCTCACCGACATCGACCCGGCGCAGTGGCACACCCAGGTCGCCTGGGTGCCGCAGCGTCCGCATCTGTACGCCGGGACCATCGCCGAGAACGTACGCCTCGCCCACCCGGACGCCGACGACAGCGCGGTGCGCCGGGCACTGCGCGATGCCGGGGCGCTCGACTTCGTGGATGCGCTGGGCGAAGGCATGGACACCGTGCTCGGTGAGGACGGGACCGGACTGTCGGCGGGCCAGCGGCAGCGGCTGGCCCTGGCCCGCGCCTTTCTCTCCGACCGGCCGGTCCTGCTTCTCGACGAGCCGACGGCAGCCCTGGACGGGGCTACGGAGGCCGAGATCGTGGCGGCGGTGCGGCGGCTCTCGGTCGGCCGGACGGTGCTTCTGGTGGCCCACCGGCCGGCGCTCCTGGAGGTGGCGGACCGGATGGTGCGGCTGGCGGAGCCGACGGTGCCCGCTGTGCCGCATTCCGGTGCACCGCACTCCAGCGCATCACAGACCGACGTGCCGGGCACGGATGCGTCCCGTGACGGCGGCGAGCCGCTGCCCCGGACGCGGGACACCGGCGTCCCGGCCTCTGCGGAGCCCGCCCCGGCCTCTGCGGAGCATGCTTCGGCAGCCGGCGGCCGGACGCTCGCCCGAGTCCGTGCGATGTCCGCCGCCCGCCGGGGCCGGCTCGGGCTCGCGCTGCTCCTCGGCTCGCTAGCCCTCGGCAGCGCCGTCGGACTGATGGCCACCTCGGGATATCTGATCTCGCGCGCGTCGCAGCAGCCGCCGGTGCTGTATCTGATGCTGGCCGTGACAGCGACCCGGGCCTTCGGGATCGGCCGGGCGGTGTTCCGGTACGCCGAGCGGTTCGTGTCGCACGACGCGGTGCTGCGCATGCTGGCCGACACTCGGGTCGCGGTCTACCGGCGCCTGGAGCGGTTGGCGCCCGCGGGGCTGCGCCGCAGCCGCCGGGGCGATCTGCTGGCGCGGCTCGTCGCCGACGTGGACGCGCTGCAGGACTACTGGCTGCGCTGGCTGCTGCCCGCCTCGGCCGCGGCGATGGTGTCCGCCGCATCCGTCGGCTTCACGGTCTGGCTGCTGCCGGAGGCCGGGGCCGTGCTGACCGCGGGACTGCTGGCGGCCGGGGTCGGCGTCCCGTTGGTCACCGCCGTCGTTGCACGACGTGCCGAGCGCACCCTGGCCCCCGCCCGTGGACTGCTCGCCACCCGGGTGACCGACCTGCTCACGGGCACTGCGGAGCTGACCGTGGCCGGCGCTCTGCCGGCACGGGCGGCCGAGGCACGGCGGGCCGACACGACTCTCACCCGGATCGCCTCGCGGGGGGCCACCGCCACCGCCCTCGGCGACGGGCTCACCGCGCTGATCTCGGGGCTGACCGTCGCCGCTGTCGCGCTCGTCGCCGTGCAGGCGGTGGCGGACGGCAGGCTCGACGGGCTGCTGACGGCGGTGGTCGTCCTCACCTCACTGGCAGCCTTCGAGGCCGTCCTGGGCATGCCGCTCGCCGCGCAGTACCGGCAGCGGGTGCGCCGGAGCGCCGAGCGCGTGTACGAGGTGCTCGACGCACCCGACCCGGTGCGGGAACCGGAGTCGCCGCTGCCGCCGCCGGTGTCGCCGTTCCCGGTGGTCGTCGAGGACCTGCGGGCCCGGCATGCCGGACAGGACCGGGAGGCGCTCGCCGGAGTGAACCTGGTCCTGACGCGGGGGCGCAGGATCGCCGTGGTCGGGCCGTCCGGCTCCGGCAAGACGACGCTGGCCCAGGTGCTGCTGCGGTTCCTGGACGCGGAGGCCGGCTCGTACACGCTGGCCGGGTCCGATGCGCACACCCTGGACGGTGACGACGTACGGCGGCTGGTCGGGCTGTGCGCTCAGGATGCGCACCTCTTCGACAGCTCGGTGCGGGAGAACCTGCTGCTGGCCAGGCGGGACGCCACCGAGGAGGAACTGCGCGCCGCACTTGCCCGGGCCCGGCTGCTGGAATGGGCCGACAGCCTCCCCGACGGTCTCGGCACCCTGGTCGGAGAGCATGGGGCCCGGCTCTCCGGAGGCCAGCGGCAGCGGCTGGCGCTGGCCCGTGCGCTGCTGGCGGACTTCCCGGTGCTGGTGCTGGACGAACCGGCCGAACACCTCGATCTGCCGACCGCGGACGCGCTCACCACAGACCTGCTGGCTGCCACCGAGGGCCGTACCACCCTGCTGATCACACACCGGCTGGCGGGTCTGGAGGCCGTGGACGAGGTGATCGTCCTGGACGAGGGACGGATCGTGCAGCGGGGCACATTCGCGGAGCTGTCCGCCGAGGAGGGGGCGCTGCGGACGATGATCGAGCGGGAGGCGCTGTCGGAACTGCTGGCGGCAGCCCAGTAATCCGACTTTCCCCGGCAAAACGGGCTGACGAGGCTCGGTGCCTGCCCGCAGCGTCGCCGTCCGGCTCCCGGCCGCCCGACGAGGAGGCCGCTGCTGAGCTGCGCGAGTGGTGCCGAAGCTGCTGGAGGCGATGCGGTCCGTCGGCAGCGGCCTGCAGCCGCCCGCCGCCACCCTGCACCGGATCTGCGGGTCGGCCGCCGACCTGGCGGCCGCCCCGTACGCGGCGATCGCCGTGGTCGCCGAGGACGGCGACGGCCTCTCCGAGGAGCCCTAGGGCCGAACGCCCGACTGCTGCGGGGGCCACCACGGCCGCCGTGGTGCTCGGCTTCACCCCGGTGTACCGCTGCCTCGGCCGGGTGGACGGCGTGGTCGGCGACGGGACCGGCAGGAACTCGTCGCCGCGCTCCGCGAGGCCCTGTCGAATGCGTTCCGGCACGCCCGGGCGACCAGGATCGAGGTCGTCGTAGATGCCGCCGTGCCCCTGCCCGACGGCCGGCCCGGTGTGCGGCTGACCGTTGCGGACGACGGTGTCGGCACTCCCCGGGGGACACAGCCGACGCAGCGTGCTGCGCAACCTGGAACGCCGGTCCGAACACCTGGGCGGCGCTGTGCGCATCGACCCGGGCCTCGGGCCGGACGGCCGCGGGACCATGGTGGGTGGGACGCCCCGCACCGGCCGGCGGGCCCCTGGCGTGACCCGTGTGCAGCAACGTGTACCCCGGGCGTACGACTTGAAGGTGACCACAGTGCGCCGACCGGGCCACGATCGCTGACATGCGCTCACGTCGCCGTCACCCGCTGCTCGTTCCGGTGCTGCTGTGCGCCCTCGCCGTGCTCGCGGCGCGTCCCACCGACATCACGGACACGGGCGGTGGCTCCGGCAACGGGGTCGGCGCCGAGGTGGCGCAGCTGTACGAGGACGCGGCCGAGACGGCGCAGCAGTACGAGGAGGGGCAGCGCGCCGCCGAGAAGCAGCGGGCGGAGGTGCAGCGCCTCGAGAGGCTCCTGGACCGGGAACGGGAGCAGATCGCCGTGCTGAACGAGGACCTGGGCCGGATCGCCCGCGCCCAGTACCGCAGCGGTGGCGGGCTTCCGCTGACCGCACAGATGATCCTCGCGGAGGATCCGGAGGAGCTGATGCGCGGTCAGCGTGCCGTGTGGCAGGCGGATCTGGCAGTGAACAACGCCATCGGCAAGAGCCGGAGGGCCGAGGCGCGGCTGGCCGCCGACGAGGCGAAGGCCGCGGCCGCCTGGCAGGCGCTGGAGAGACGGAACACCGAACTGGCCGAGCTGAAGCAGACCATCGAGCGCAAGCTGCAGGCGGCGCGGTCGCGACTGCAGGGGCAGGCGGATGCCTCGGTCGCGGCCGGATCCTGCCCCGGCGCCGTCCGGCTGGACCAGTCCGGGGCAGGCCACACACGCGAGTGGGTCGCGCCGCTGGAGTCCTACGACCTGTCGTCGTCCTTCGGCAGTGGCGGGGAGCGCTGGGCGAACCGGCACACCGGGCAGGACTTCGCGGTGCCGGTGGGTACTCCGGTGCGCGCGGTGGGTGCGGGGCGGGTGGTGAAGGTGGCGTGCGGCGGTCCCTTCGGTATCGAGGTCGTCCTGCAGCATGCGGGCGGCTACTACACGCAGTACGCGCATCTCGCCTCCGCGGCCGTGGACCAGGGTGACCGGGTCGGTCCGGGCGAGTGGATCGGCCAGTCCGGCAGCTCCGGGAACTCCACCGGTCCGCATCTGCACTTCGAGGTGCGGGTCACCCCGTCGCTGGGCTCGGCGGTCGATCCGGTGCCGTGGCTGGACCGGCGCGGCGTGGCCCTCTGAAGGGCGCTCGCCCCGGGACGCCCCGGGGTGAGCACCGGGGCACTTCGGTCCTGCGGCCGGTCGGGGGGGGGGGGGGAGGGCTATTCCGTGAGCAGCTTCTCGATCACGATCGCGACCCCGTCGTCGTTGTTGGCCACCGTCCGGCCCGAGGCGGCCGCGACCACGTCCGGGTGCGCATTGCCCATCGCGTACGAGCGGCCCGCCCAGGTGAGCATCTCGACGTCGTTCGGCATGTCTCCGAACGCGACGACCTCCTCGTGCGAGATACCGCGCTCGGCGCAGCACAGGGCGAGCGTGCTGGCCTTGGAGACGCCGGGACCGCTGATCTCCAGCAGGGCGCTGGGGCTGGAGCGGGTCACATTGGCGTGTTCGCCGACGGCGAGGCGGGCCAGGGTGAGGAAGGCGTCGGGGTCCATCTCCGGATGGAAGGCGAGGATCTTGAGCACCGGCTCGTCCATGGCGGGACCGTCCGGACCCAGCAGTTCCTCCGCCCTCCTCAGGACATCGGGAACCTCCATGTGCAGCCGCGGGTACTCCGGCTCCGTGTTGAAGGCGTAGGTCTGCTCCACCGCGTACACCGTGCCCGGCGCCGCGTCGCGCAGCCGCCGGACCGCGTCCAGGGCGTTCTCCCGGGCCAGCTCCCGCACCTTCACGAACTGGTGGGAGCCGGGGGCGCCGTGCAGGTCGACCACGGCGGCCCCGTTGCCGCAGATGGCGAGGCCGTGACCATGGACGTGGTCGCTGACGACGTCCATCCAGCGGGCCGGGCGCCCGGTGACGAAGAAGACCTCGACGCCCGCTTCCTCGGCGGCGGCCAGGGCGGCGACCGTGCGCGGGGACACCGACTTGTCGTCGCGGAGCAGGGTGCCGTCGAGGTCGGTGGCGATCAGGCGTGGACGGGCGGTGGCCGCCGGGATGTCGGGCTGTCGGGTCGCAGAGGTCACCCGGTCATTGTTCCGCATATGCCTGCACGGTCGTGCGGGACTCCGCACATCTGTGAGGTTCGGCTCCTCGTGCTCCGCACCTCACGGCTGCCCCGCCCTGCACAGGCGCCTCTCGTGGCTCAGCCCAGCTGCGCGGGTGCCTCCATGGCGATCTCTTCGAAGATCTTCTCGTCCACCGCGAAGTCCGAGCCGGGAATCGGCCAGTGGATCACCAGCTCGGTGAACCCGAGATCCCGGTGACGTCCGGCGAAGTCCACAAAGGCGTCCAGGGACTCCAGCGGCCGGTTCCGGTCCGGGGTGAAGCCGGTGAGCAGCACCTTGTCGAGCTCCGCCACATCGCGACCGATAGCGGAGCAGGCGTCGGCGAGCCGGTCTGCCTGCTCGCGCAGGGCCCGGACCGACTGCTCCGGGGTGCCGTTCTCGTACAGCTTGGGGTCACCGGTGGTCACCCATGCCTGGCCGAACCTCGCGGCGAGCCGCAGCCCGCGTGGACCGGTTGCCGCCACCGCGAACGGCAGTCGGGGGCGCTGCACGCAGCCCGGGACGTTGCGCGCCTCGTGCGCCGAGTAGAAGTCGCCCTCGTACGAGACGGAGTCCTCCGTCAGCAGCCGGTCGAGCAGTGCCAGAAACTCCGCGAACCGGTCGGCACGCTCCCGCGGGGTCCAGGGCTCCTGGCCCAGCGCGGTGGCGTCGAAACCGGTGCCGCCCGCTCCTATGCCGAGCGAGATCCGCCCGCCGGAGATGTCGTCGAGCGAGATCAGTTCCTTGGCGAGCGTCACCGGGTGGCGGAAGTTGGGCGAGGTCACCAGAGTGCCCAGGCGGATCCGCTCGGTCACCGCGGCGGCCGCGGTCAGCGTCGGTACGGCACCGAACCAGGGGCCGTCGCGGAAGCTCCGCCAGGACAGATGGTCGTAGGTGTAGGCGGTGCGGAAACCGAGTTGCTCGGCCCGTTCCCAGGGCGCGCGGCCTCCGTCGTGCCAGCGGCGGTAGGGAAGGATCACGGTGCTCAGGCGCAGACTCATGCCACCGAGCCTAAGCGGCCGACCCGTGTTTCACGTGAAACGGTCACCAGGTCACCGCACGCGGCCGCTCAGCCACGGAGTGAGGGTGATCATCGGCATGTACTCCTTGTGCACCCGGTCACCGGGCAACGGCACCATCAGGAAGTAGCCGGGCGGGAAGCGGCGGGCCCTCACCCATGCCAGCCCGCCGAAGACCGAGCGGAGGAAGGCGGGCACCTCGTCGCGGTCGATGTCCGGGCACTCGACGCCCTCGACGTCGATCAGCGCGTCGTCCTCCGGGTAGAGCCGGACGGTCACCCGCGGCGAACCGCCGAACTCGACATACGCCTCGTGGGGCAGGGAACCGTCCGGGTCCGTGGTGACGCCGAAGCCCGCTGCGCTGCGCCGGGAGGTCTGGTCGGCGCCGATGTCATGGGTGACCGCGATCTCGACCACGTACTCCTCGGCGATGCTGCGGAGGGCGGCGACGGCGGCTTCGGTGGTCGGCAAATGCTTCATGCCGTTGATCATGAACGATCAGGACGTTTCACGAAACCGCAGGTAGTGCGGCGGCACCGTCTCGGTCAGCCACACTCCGTTGGCGCTGAGCCGGAACACATGACCGTCGCGGTGCATGGCGGCGGCGTCCACGGCCAGTACCACCGGCCGGCCACGACGGGCGCCGACCCGGGTCGCGGTCTCCCGGTCGGCCGAGAGGTGCACGTCGTGCCGGTTCATCGGGCGCAGCCCCTCGGCGCGGATCGCGTCCAGGCTGCGGGCCACGGTGCCGTGGTAGAGGTACGGCGGCGGGGTCGCCTCAGGCAGGCCCAGGTCCACCGCGACGGTGTGACCCTGGCTGGCCCGGATCCTGCTGCCGTCCACGGCGAAGCGGCACTTGTCGTTCGTGGCGACCACGTGGTCCAGCTCCTCACGGCTGAACCGGAAGCCGTGGGCGGCGGCAGCGGCGATCAGTGTGTCGATCTCCACCCAGCCGCCTTCGTCCAGCGTGAGCCCGATCCGCTCTGGCTGGTGACGCAGATGCCTGGCGAGGTACTTGGACACCTTCACTGTGCGTCTGTCGTCCAGGTGTGTCCGGTTCGACTGTTGGTTCATGCCTTCAGCGTGCCGACGAGACGCGCGTCACGCGAACGGTTTTGCCGACGAGGTTTGATCCACAGCAACTGCTGTTATCCACAGGGGAATTGGGTGGCCCTGTGGAGAACCGGTGGCCCTACACATCGGAGCACGGGCCCTCACACGTCGGAGAACCGCTGGCCTCACAGCGGCGGCTCCACCCGCGCCAGCGCCCGCAGCGCCCCCGGCATGAACCGGTGCAGCAGATGGGCCCCGCGTGCCTCGGGCGTCACCGGCACGACGGCCCGGTCGTGCACGACCGCCTCCAGGATCGCGTCGGCGACCTTCTCCGGCGGATAGTTGCGCATCCCGTACAGCCGGGAGCTGCGCTGCCGGCGGCGCTTCTCCTCGTCGGCGTCGACCCCGGCGAAGCGGGCGGTCGCGGTGATGTTGGTGTTGACCAGGCCGGGGCATATCGCCGTCACGCCGATCCCCTGTGCGGCCAGCTCGGCACGCAGGCACTCGCTCAGCATCAGCACCGCCGCCTTCGAGGTGCTGTAGGCGGGCAGCACTTTGGACGGCTGGTACGCGGCGGCCGAGGCCGTGTTCACGATGTGACCGCCCTGTCCGCGCTCCGCCATCTGCCGGCCGAACAGCCGGCAGCCGTGGATCACACCCCACAGATTGACGTCGAGGACCTTCTTCCAGTCCTCCGGAGTGGTGTCGAAGAAGGAGCCCGACAGACCGACCCCGGCGTTGTTGACCAGCACATCGACCACCCCGTACTCGGCGGCGACCTTGTCGGCGAGCTTCTCCATGCCCTGCTCGTCGGAGACGTCGGCGGTCTCCGCCCAGGCGTCGGCGGCCCCGATCAGCCGGGACAGCTCCGCCGTACGCGCCGCCGCCTCGCCGTCCCGGTCGACGGCGATCACCCGGGCACCCGCCTCGGCGAACGCGAACGCGGTGGCCCGGCCGATGCCGCTGCCCGCGCCGGTGACCAGGACCAGCTGCCCGCCGAACCGGTCGGCGTGCTTCCCGCGCGCCGCGACCCCGGTCCGGCCGCCCTCGACGGACGTGACGAACTCGGTGATCCAGCCGGAGAGCAGATCGGGCCGGGTCCGCGGGACCCAGTGCTTCGCCGGCAGCGTGCGGCGGGTCAGCCGCGGCGCCCACAGCTCCAGATCGTCGTAGAGCCGCTCGGAGAGGAACAGGTCCGCCACCGGCGTGATGAGCTGCACCGGCGCGTGGGCGTACGCGTCGGCGCGCGGCCGCCGCAGCCGGGCCCGTACGTTGTCCCGGTACAGCCACGCACCGTGCGCCGCGTCGGTGGGCAGCGACGCCGTCGGGTAGTCGTCCGCGGGGACCTTCTCGACGCGCCGCAGGATGCCCGGCCAACGCTTGCCGAGCGGGCCGCGCCAGGCCAGTTCCGGCAGGGCCGGTGTGTGCAGCAGATAGACGTACCAGGACTTGGCGCCCTGGCCGAGGAGCTGACCCACCCGGCGTGGGGTGGGCCGCTTCAGCCGCCGGCCGATCCAGTGGCCGAAGTGGTCCAGGGAGGGCCCGGACACCGAGGTGAAGGAGGCGATCCGCCCCTCGGTGCGCCTGACCGTGGTGAACTCCCAGGCCTGCACCGATCCCCAGTCGTGGCCCACCAGATGCACCGGCCGGTCCGGGCTGACCGCATCCGCGACCGCCAGGAAGTCGTCGGTCAGCTTCTCCAGCGTGAACCCTCCGCGCAGCGGCTTCGGCGCGGTCGACCGGCCGTGGCCCCGGACGTCGTACAGCACCACGTGAAAGCGGTCGGCAAGCCGGGCGGCCACCTCCGACCAGACCTCCTTGCTGTCCGGGTAGCCGTGCACCAGGACGACCGTGGGCTGCTGCGGGTCGCCCAGTTCGGCCACGCACAGGTCGACCCCGCCGGTGCGCACCCGGTGCTCGCGCGCTGCCTCCATCACCGTCACCTCTCCTCCGCCCAGCGCCGCACGTGCGGCAGATCGTCGTCCAGCCAGAAGGCGCTCTCCTCGGGGTCCCGGGAGCCGGTGACGACCAGGATCTCCTCGAACTTCGCGCCGGTACCCCGGAAGCCGAGGTGGGGTTCGACCGCCCACAGTCCGGGCTGCGGCGGATGGTCGGAGAAGCGGTAGGGCGACCACAGCGGGGACCAGCCCTCGCGGTGCCCGTGCAGCGCGTCCGACGCCAGGCCACGGAGCGCCCGGGTGCCGAAGCCGAACAGGCGCGGGGACAGCCGCCGTTCCGGTACTCGGTCCACCTTGTGCGCGATCACGCCGAAGGGGTACGCGCGATGCCGGTTGGCGTAGCCCTGGCGGACCATGAGCCGGTCCACGTCCTGGTAGATCTCGCGCAGCGACCGGCGCTCGCGCACCTCGCGCAGGATGAGCTCGCGGTGCGCCCGAAGATCGGCCATGAGCCGGTGCTGCACGGGGTTGGCCCCGAGCGAACCGGAATAGCCGATGTCCGCGGTGTGGCCGCGGTACACCGGGGCCATGTCCAGGATGAACGGCATCCCGGGCTCCAGCTGCCGGCCGGTCGGGAAGAACTGCAGCGGAATCCGGAAGTCCGTGAACGCGGTGCGGTCGCCGAACCAGGCGAAGGGGAGGTGGAACCAGTCCCGCACCCCGCGCTCGTGCAGCCACTCACGCTGCATCCGCGCCGCCTCGCGCTCCGTCACGCCCGGTTCCAGTCGGGCCGCCACCGCCTCCGCACAGGCGTAGGCGAGCTGTTGTACCTCCCGGAACCCCCGCAGGTCCGCGAGGCGTTGCTCTGTCACTGCCGTCGTCATGCCACCCGCCCCACCGGCCCGCGCCGACTGCGCTACGCACTCGTTACTCGACGTCGCCGAATGTTCCACTTGTTAGACGGTTCGTCAATAGATTGCGTACCGGCCGGTTCGGCGGGGCACGGCGGGGGTCCGGCAGGCGCTCGTCCAGTGCGGGTACATCGCCGCCGTAGCTCTCAGGAACTGCGTCCCCTAAGGTCCCGTACGACTCGAGTACGACGCCAAGACGGCTCTGGGGTCTGACGACCGGCGTGGTCCGCGTCACTATGGTCGAAGACGTGACTGTGATCGCGACCGAAAGCCTGAGCAAGCGGTTCCCCCGGGTGACCGCACTCGACCGGCTCTCCGTGGACGTCGGGCCCGGTGTGACCGGACTCGTCGGAGCCAACGGAGCCGGCAAGTCCACGCTCATCAAGATTCTGCTGGGCCTGTCCCCCGCCACCGAGGGCCGCGCCGAGGTGCTCGGCCTCGACGTCGCCACCAGGGGCGCCGAGATCCGCGAGCGGGTCGGCTACATGCCGGAGCACGACTGCCTGCCCCCCGATGTCTCGGCCACCGAGTTCGTCGTCCACATGGCGCGCATGTCCGGCCTGCCCCCCACCGCCGCCCGCGAGCGCACCGCGGACACCCTGCGCCACGTCGGCCTCTACGAGGAGCGCTACCGCCCCATCGGCGGCTACTCCACCGGCATGAAGCAGCGGGTCAAACTCGCCCAGGCCCTCGTCCACGACCCGCAGCTGGTCTTCCTCGACGAGCCGACCAACGGCCTCGACCCCGTCGGCCGCGACGAGATGCTCGGCCTGATCCGCCGCGTCCACACGGACTTCGGGATCTCGGTCCTGGTCACCTCCCACCTGCTGGGCGAGCTGGAACGCACCTGCGACCACGTCGTCGTCGTCGACGGCGGCAAGCTGCTCCGCTCCAGCTCCACCACCGACTTCACCCAGACCACCACCACCCTCGCCGTCGAGGTCACCGACACCGACGAACACCCGGACGGCACCCGGGCGATGCGCGAGGCGCTCCACGGGCGCGGGGTGACCGTCCAGGACGGCAGCGGACTGCCCGGAGCGGGCCATGTACTGCTGCTCACCGCACAGGGCGACCAGACCTACGACCTGGTCCGCGACATCATCGCCGACCTCGGCCTCGGCCTGGTGCGCATGGAGCAGCGCCGGCACCACATCGCGGAGGTCTTCAAGGACAGCGACGCGGAGCAGAGCGAGGCAGCACCGAAGGAGGCGGTCGGCCATGGCAGCTGAGCATTCCCTGCATCCCCCGGTCCCGGCCCCGGGCGACCAGACCCGCATCCACAACATCGGGTACCGCAGCTACGACGGCCCCCGCCTCGGCCGCGCCTACGCCCGCCGCTCGCTCTTCTCGCAGTCCCTGCGGGGCTCCTACGGCCTCGGCCGCTCGGTCAAGTCGAAGGTGCTGCCGATGCTGCTGTTCGTGGTGATGTGCGTGCCGGCGGCCATCATGGTCGCCGTCGCCGTCGCCACCAAGGCCAACGACCTGCCGGTCGACTACACCCGCTACGCGATCGTCATGCAGGCCGTCATCAGCCTGTACATCGCCTCCCAGGCACCCCAGTCGGTCTCCCGCGACCTGCGCTTCAAGACCGTACCGCTGTACTTCTCGCGGCCCATCGAGACCGCCGACTACGTGCGCGCCAAGTACGCGGCCCTGGCCTCGGCACTGTTCGTCCTCACCGCCGCCCCCCTGCTGGTCCTCTACGTGGGCGCGCTGCTCGCCAAGCTCGACTTCGCGGACCAGACCAAGGGATTCGCACAGGGACTCGTCTCCGTGGCACTGCTCTCACTGCTCTTCGCCGGAATCGGCCTGGTGATCGCCTCCGTCACCCCGCGCCGGGGGTTCGGAATCGCCGCCGTCATCGCCGTGCTGACCATCAGCTACGGCGCCGTCTCCACCCTCCAGGCCATCGCGGAGGTGCAGGACAGCTCCGGCTCCATCGCCTGGATCGGACTGTTCTCGCCGATCACCCTGATCGACGGCGTGCAGTCCGCCTACCTCGGCGCCGTGTCCGCCTTCCCCGGCGGGGCCGGCCCGAGCAACGCGGAGGGCGTGGTCTACGTCCTCGTCACCCTGGGCCTGATCGCCGGCAGCTACGGCCTGCTGACGCGCCGCTACAAGAAGGTGGGACTGTGACCACGCTGAGCATCGACCACGTCTCCCGCTGGTTCGGCAACGTGGTCGCCGTCAACGACATCACCATGACCATCGGCCCCGGCGTCACCGGCCTCCTCGGCCCCAACGGCGCCGGCAAGTCCACCCTCATCAATATGATGGGCGGCTTCCTGGCCCCCTCCACCGGCACCGTCACCCTCGACGGCCGGCAGGTCTGGCGCAACGAGGACATCTACCGGCACATCGGCATCGTCCCCGAACGAGAGGCGATGTACGACTTCCTCACCGGCCGCGAGTTCGTCCTCGCCAACGCCGAACTGCACGGGCTGGGCGCCACGGCGGCCCAGAAGGCGCTCGCCACGGTCGAGATGGAGTACGCGCAGGACCGCAAGATCGCCACCTACTCCAAGGGCATGCGGCAGCGTGTCAAGATGGCCTCCGCCCTGGTCCACGACCCCTCGCTGCTCCTGCTGGACGAGCCGTTCAACGGCATGGACCCGCGCCAGCGCATGCAGCTGATGGATCTGCTGCGCCGCATGGGCGACGAGGGCCGCACCGTGCTGTTCTCCTCCCACATCCTCGAGGAGGTCGAGCAGCTCGCCCGGCACATCGAGGTCGTGGTCGCCGGACGGCACGCGGCCAGCGGCGACTTCCGCAAGATCCGCCGCCTGATGACCGACCGGCCGCACCGCTATCTGGTCCGCTCCAGCGACGACCGGACGCTCGCGGCGGCGCTGATCGCCGACCCGTCGACATCCGGTATCGAGGTCGACCTGACCGAGGGAGCGCTGCGCATCCAGGCGGTGGACTTCGGCCGGTTCACGGCCCTGCTGCCGAGAGTCGCCAAGGAGCACGGCATCCGCCTGCTCACGGTCTCGCCGTCCGACGAGTCCCTCGAGTCCGTCTTCTCGTATCTGGTCGCGGCGTAGGAGGCCGAAGATGTACGACCCCACAGTCGCCCGGCTCACCTTCCGGGCCCTGCTCGGCCGTCGCCGGGCGCTCATCCTGGGCGCGCTGCCCCTGCTGCTGCTCGTCATCGCCGTGGCGGTGCGCGGTCTGTCCGGAGCCGACGACCAGACGGCGGCCGATGTGCTGGGCGGGTTCGCGCTCGCCACCATGGTGCCGATCATCGGCGTCATCGCCGGCACCGGGGCCATCGGCCCGGAGATCGACGACGGCTCGGTGGTGTATCTGCTGTCCAAGCCGGTCAAGCGGCCGACGATCATCTTCACCAAGCTGATCGTCGCCGTCGCCGTGACGATGGTCTTCTCCGCCGGTCCGACCATGATCGCGGGGCTGATCCTGAACGGCAACGGCCAGCAGGTCGCCGTCGCCTACACCGTCGCCGCGCTGGTCGCCTCCATCGCCTACGCCGCGCTGTTCCTGCTGCTGGGCACGGTGTCCCGGCACGCCGTGGTGTTCGGGCTGGTCTACGCCCTCGTCTGGGAGGCCCTGTTCGGCTCCCTGGTCCCCGGCGCGCGCACCCTCAGCGTCCAGCAGTGGTCGCTGGCGGTCGCACAGAAGGTCGGCGACGGCAACCTGGTGACCTCGGACGTGGGTCTGACCACCGCGACAGTGCTGCTGGCGGCGGTCACGGTGCTGGCCACCTGGTACGCCGGCCAGAAACTTCGCTCGCTGACACTCGCCGGAGAGGAGTGAGACGGGGCCGGCGGGCCCCTGCCGGTCCTCCGGTGGATCACACCGAGTGCGCCCGGTGGACCCGCCACCGGCGCCGCGGTGGATTAATCGGTGGCGCCGAACTCCGGCGCCCCGCAGACTGGTTGTCGTACGCGCCGCCGGGAGTGAGGCGGCGCCGTGTACTGGGAGAGGAGCCCGGGCGATGTCCATGCACGACAGTACGTCCGGCTCCCGACAGGGCAGCCCGCGGCGGGCTCCGGAGTAGCCACCACCCCTCCGTAGAGCCCGCCCCGCACGGGGAGCTGCCCGGGGCGGCCGCTTCGAGCACGCGGTGCACCGCGCCCGCGTGGGCCGCCCACCCGGAGGATTGGCCGAGCGGTAAGGCACCGGCTTGCGCTGTGACGCAGCAGAGGCGAGCCGAGGTCGGGCCTGGAAAGCCCGCGCACGTTCGATCCGTGCATCCTCCGCCGACATCGGAAAACCCCGCCGTCCCGACGCCATACCGAACCACCGGCCCCCGGCCGGCATCTCGAACCACCGGCCCCGGTCGGCATCAGGAACCAGCAGCCCCCGGCCGACACCCGAGACCCACGGAAAGCCACGAGGACCACTGCGGTGTCCGGGACGGCCGGCTCAGCCGAGCAGTCGCTCCAGCACCACCGCGATGCCGTCCTCGTCGTTCGAGGACGTGACCTCGTCCGCCACCGCCCGCAGCTCGGCATGGGCATTGGCCATGGCCACGCCGTGGGAGGCCCAGGCGAACATCGGGATGTCGTTGGGCATGTCGCCGAAGGCGATGGTGTCCGCGGCCTTCAGCCCGAGCCGCCGGGCCGCCAGCGACAGCCCGGTGGCCTTGGACAGCCCGAGCGGAAGGAGCTCGACGATGCCCGCGCCCGCCATGGTGACCGTGACGAAGCCGCCCGCGGTCCGGCGGGCCACCTCGGCCAGTGCATCGTCCGACAGCGCCGGATGCTGGATATAGATCTTGTTCAGCGGCGCGGACCACAGGTCCGAGGCGTCCGTGAAAGGGGTCGCCTGCAGATTGCCCGCGACCTCGTAGCCGGGCCCGACCAGGACCTCGCCGTCCAGGCCGTCGCGGCTGGCCGCCAGATACAGCGGGCCGGTCTCCGCCTCGATCTTGGCCAGCGCCAACCCCGCCAGCTGGCGGTCCAGCGTGACCGAGGTGAGCAGCCGGTGCTCCCCGGCGTGGTACACCTGCGCACCCTGACCGCAGACGGCCAGACCCTCGTAGCCGAGATCGTCGAGGATGTGCCGGGTCCAGGGGACCCCGCGGCCGGTGACGACGATATGGGCGGCGCCCGCCGAGGTGGCCGTGGTGAGCGCGTCACGGGTGCGCCTCGAGACGGTGTCGTCGGTGCGCAGCAGCGTGCCGTCGAGGTCGGTCGCGATCAGCCGGTAGGGCAGATCCGCGCCGGAAGAGGTGCCGCTCACTTGGCCACCGGCTCCAGGACCTCCCGGCCGCCCAGGTACGGGCGCAGCACCTCGGGCACGCGCACCGAGCCGTCGGCCTGCTGGTGGTTCTCCAAGAGGGCGACGATGGTGCGCGGCACCGCGCACAGCGTGCCGTTGAGCGTGGCCAGCGGGCGCACCTTCTTGTCCTCGCGCACCCGGATCGACAGCCGGCGGGACTGGAACTCGGTGCAGTCCGAGGTCGAGGTCAGCTCGCGGTACTTGCCCTGGGTCGGGATCCACGCCTCGCAGTCGAACTTGCGCGAGGCCGAGGCGCCCAGGTCACCGGTGGCGACGTCGATCACTCGGAAGGGCAGCTCCAGCGAGGTCAGCCACTGCTTCTCCCACTCCAGCAGCCGCTGGTGCTCGGCCTGAGAGTCCTCCGGGGCGACGTAGGAGAACATCTCGACCTTGTCGAACTGGTGGACGCGGAAGATGCCCCGGGTGTCCTTGCCGTGCGAACCGGCCTCGCGGCGGAAGCAGGGCGAGAACCCGGCGTAGCGCAGCGGCAGCCGGGAGGCATCGATGATCTCGTCCATGTGGTATGCGGCGAGCGGCACCTCGGACGTGCCGACCAGATAGAGGTCGTCCTTGTCGAAGTGGTAGACATCCTGCGCGGCCTGGCCGAGGAAGCCGGTGCCGGCCATCGACTGCGGGCGTACCAGCGCCGGGGTGAGCATCGGGGTGAAGCCGGCCTCGGTGGCCTGCGCCATCGCCGCGTTGACCAGGGCCAGCTCCAGCAGGGCGCCGACGCCGGTCAGGAAGTAGAAGCGGGAGCCGGAGACCTTGGCCCCGCGCTCCACGTCGATGGCGCCGAGCAGCTGGCCGAGCTCCAGATGGTCCCTGGGCTCGAAGCCCTCGGTGGCGAAGTCGCGGCGCGTGCCGTGCGTCTCCAGCGTGACGAAGTCCTCCTCGCCGCCGACGGGGACGTCGGGGTGGACGAGGTTGCCGAGGCGCAGCAGCAGTTCCTGGGTCTCGGCGTCGGCGGCGTCGCGCTCGGCGTCGGCCGCCTTGACGTCGGCGGCGAGCTGGCTCGCCCGCTCGAGCAGCTGAGCCTTCTCGTCGCCGGTGGCCTTGCCGATGAGCTTGCCGAGGCCCTTCTGCTCGACGCGCAGCTCGTCGAAGCGGACGCCGGACGACCTGCGCCGTTCGTCGGCGGAGAGGAGAGCGTCGACGAGGGCGACATCCTCTCCACGGGCGCGCTGGGAGGCGCGCACTCGGTCGGGGTCCTCACGGAGCAGGCGAAGGTCAATCACGCGGTCAAGGCTACCGGTGCCCGCTGACGGCCCTCGACTCACTATTCGCCACTGCCGTGCCACTGCCGTGCTCACCTTCCGTTATGAGGCAATTGCGGCTTGTGCTCCCTCCTGATCCACCGGATCCTCCGCCTGTCAATTGACGGCGTCTCATTCCCTGGAACGGGGCATGTGGGAGGGTGCGCATTGACCGGATTTCCTTGCGGGGAACGGGACTTGGGGATTGGTTGTCCACAGGGATCCACAGTTCCGGAAAGTTATCCACAGGCTGTGCGAAAGATCTGTGGATTCCGGAATTGATCATTCCCAATGGGTTCTGCGGGCGAAGAATTCCCGATGGAAACCTCCCGCACACCCACGTTCGAGTGGAAACGGGTCACTCCGGGGGATGGCGGGCGAGAAACAGGTGGACGAAGGGTGACTTGCGGCACGGAGGGCGGAGACGGGGCTTGTAGGGCGATTTGTCGACTGAATCATGCTTCGCTGTCGACTTGTCCCCAGATCGAGAAGCGGACCTGTGGATAACTTCTGTGGACAACGACGATCGGCCGATACGACCGTACGACGGCTCGGAATCGACCGTCCTGGCAGCGGCTCAGAAACGCCCGTCCTGACAGCGCCCGACCCAGTCCGCCGCCGCCGCGAACGCCTCGTCCGAGGTGTCCTGCCGCGGCGCATCCGCATCGCCCGGCTTCAGGTCCGCACGCGGATAGGACCCGAGGTACCGCACCTGGAGACAGATCCGCTTCAGCCCCGCCAGGGCGTCGGCCACCCGGCGGTCGGAGATATGTCCCTCGGCGTCGATGCAGAAGCAGTAGTTGCCGATTCCGGCGCCGGTGGGGCGGGACTGGAGCAGCATCAGGTTGATGCCGCGGGTGGCGAACTCGCCGAGCAGATCGCGTAGCCCGCCGGGGTGGTCGTCGCGCTGCCACAGCACCACGGACGTCTTGTCGGCACCGGTCGGCGCCGCCGGTCGAGCGGGGCGGCCCACCAGCACAAAGCGTGTCTGGGCGTTCTCCGCGTCGTGGATCCCGGTCTCCAGCGGCACGAGGCCGTACCGGGAGGCGGCGAACTCGCCGGCGAAGGCGGCGTCGTACCGGCCCTCCTGGACCAGGCGGGCGCCGTCGGCGTTGGAGGCGGCCGACTCCCAGGCGGCGTCCGGAAGATGTGCCTTCAGCCAGTTGCGCACCTGGGGCTGGGCCGCCGGATGGGCGGTGACCGTCTTGATGTCCGACAGCCTGGTGCCGGGGCGGACCAGCAGTGCGAAGGTGATCGACAGCAGCACCTCGCGGTAGATCATCAGCGGTCGGCCGGCGACCAGCTCGTCGAGGGTGGTGGTGATACCGCCCTCGACGGAGTTCTCGATCGGTACGAACGCGGCCTCGGCCTCGCCGTCCCGCACGGCGTCGAGCGCGGACTGGACCGACACGTACGGGACCAGTTCCCGGGTCGCTGCCTCGGGAAGCGTGCGCAGGGCGACTTCGGTGAAGGTGCCCTCGGGGCCGAGATACGCGTAACTGGCTGGCATGACCTCACCCTAATGCGCCCGCGGAATCCCGTCCCTCGCGTCTCACCGCAGCCCTCCCAGGGGAACCGGGAACGCCGGGAGCCGGACCGCCGCCGGCGGGTACCGCGAGGGGCGGGCCGGTCCGGCGGTCAGCTCTCCAGCAGCCGCTGCCCGACGTACTCCCCCTCCGCCGCGCCACCCGGCACTGCGAACAGTCCGCTGGCCTCGTGGCGGATGAACTCCGACAGCGCGTCCCCCCGGTCCAGCTTGCGCTGTACCGGCACGAAGCCGCGCAGCGGATCGGCCTGCCAGCAGATGAACAGCAGACCGGCGTCGGGCACGCCGTCCGCGTCGTAGCCGTCGTGGTAGGAGAAGGGCCGCCGGAGCATCGCCGCGCCGCCGTTCTGGTCGGGGCGGGTGATCCGGGCGTGGGCGTTGACGGGGACGGCCAGTGTCCCGGTGTCGTCGGTCTTCTCCAGGTCCATCTCGGTCGTCTCGCCGCCCCCGGACAGCGGTGCCCCGTCGGACTTGCGGCGCCCGATGACGTCCTCCTGCGCCCTTGCCGACAGCTTCTCCCAGTCGTCCAGCAGCATGCGGATGCGGCGTACCACGGCGTAGGAGCCGTTGGCCATCCACGCGGGGTCCCCCTCGCCCGGCCCGGGCACGAAGATCCGCTCGTCGAAGTCGGCGTCGGCCGGCTTGGGGTTGCGGGTGCCGTCCACCTGGCCCATGAGGTTGCGGGCCGTCATCGGGTGGGCGGTGGCACCAGGGGAGCGGTTGAAGCCGTTCATCTGCCAGCGGACCCGGGCCGCCGACCTGGCGTCCTTCTGGATCGCGCGGAGGGCGTGGAAGGCGACCAGAGCGTCGTTCGCGCCGATCTGCACCCACAGGTCGCCGTTGCTACGGGCCTTGTCGAGTCGGTCGGAGGAGAAGTCGGGCAGTGGGTCCAGCGCGGTCGGCCGCTGCTTCTCCAGGCCGGTCCGGCCGAAGAAGCCGTGGCCGAAGCCGAAGGTCACGGTGAGGGAGGAGGGCCCGGCGTCCCGGGCCACATCGGTGTCGTCGGACCCGGCCGGATCGCCCGCCATCAACCGCCGGGCCGTGTCGGACCAGCGGCGCAGCAGGGCCGTCGCCTCCTTGCGTCCGGCACCCGCCGCCAGGTCGAAGGCGACGAGATGGCCGCACGACTGCATCGGGTCGGTGATTCCCGGCTGATGTTTCCCGTGAAACATCGCCTGCCCCGTACCGAGCGAGGTGAGCGGGGTGGCGCCGGAGGGGGCGGCCGCATATCCCGTGGCCGCGCCCGCCGCCCCGAGCACGAGGCCGGTGGCGCCGGCGGTGCCGAGCAGCCGCCGCCGTGAGATGCCCGCCGGCGCGAGCGCCTGTACGGGGCCCTGGACGCCGGTGCCCGCCTCGCGGGTGCTACGGGCCTGCGGAATGGACTGGTCAGCCATGTGCGAATCAGCCGATCTGCGCGTTCTTGGAGACGGTCACCTGGTCGACGTCGGAGCTGCGCACGGTCGCGGCGACCTCCCAGTCACCGGCCATGGGGATCTGCACTCCGCTCGCCGACCAGTGGCCGGTCGAGATGTGGTCGGGGACGACGGGCAGCGGCCCGAGGTCCTTCGCCTCCAGAGTGAAGGCGATCTTCACCTCGGGGAGGTCGAGGGGGCGTCCGTCCGTCCGGGTGGCGTAGACATGGACGTCGTTGGCGCCGACGCGGGCGGGATCGAGGTCGATCCGTACGACGCCCTTGCCGTTCTCGCCGCCGGTGTCGAACGGGATGTCCAGCGTCAGCGTTCCGGTGGCGGTGTCGGTCGACGAGGCGGTGTCGGACGAGGTGGCGGCCGCGGCCTCCTCCACCGTGCGTCCCGGCTCGGTCTGCGTCAGCACGGTCGTGACGGCGAGCAGGACGACGGCGACGCCGGCCTCGGCGAGCACGGAGCGCCGGAGTCCGAAGCGGTGCGGATCGGAGTCGCGTACCCGCTTCTGGCGGGCGGCCTCCACCGCCGCACGCTGCCGGGCGAGCTGCGCGGCGCGCTTGGAGTCGCCGGAGCCCGCAGCACCGGCCGCCGCCCCCACCTTCGCCCGCGTCTGCTCCCGCTGCTCCTTCTGATCTTTCTGCTGCTTCTTCTCCCGCTGCTCAGCGCGGTCCTTCTCCCGAGTCCTGGACCGCTGTTTCGCCGCGGCGGTCACCGCGTCCGCCAGCTGGGCCGTCCACCTCCGGGACACATAGGCGACGCCGACCAGCACCACCACCAGCCCGAGCTTGACCATCAGCAGCTGGCCGTACCGGGTGTCGGTGAACGCCGTCCAGGAGCCCAGCTGGCGCCAGGACTGGTAGACGCCGGTCGCCACCAGCGCGACCACGCTGCCGAAGGCGACCCGTGAGAAGCGGTGTACGGCGGATGCCTCCACCGGCTGGTCCGCGGGGGCTCGGTACAGCGCGACGAGCAGGGCGGTGAGCCCGCCGAGCCAGGCGGCGACGGCCAGTAGATGGACGACGTCGACCGGCATCGCGATGCCCGTCTGGATCCCGGTCGAGGCGTGCTCGGACATCGCCCAGCTCGCCGCCAGCCCGGCCGCGACGACCGTCCCGCCGACCGCGAGTCCGAAGGTCAGGTCGCGCTTCTCCTCGTCCTCGCGCTTGTCGTAGGCGCCGAAGAGTACGGCGACGAACAGCGCCGCCGCGGCGAGCAGCAGCAACCGGGAGACGAGGGCCGCACCGGTCTTGGTCTGCAGCACCTGGCCGAGCAGCTCCAGGTCGAAGATGTCGCCGACCTTCCCGGAGCTGGTGTAGGAGCCGCGGAGCAGCAGCAGGAGCAGGGTCGCGCCGGTGAGCGCCAGCCATCCGGAGACCACCAGCCGCTGCACGGTCCGGACGCCCGATCCGCGCGGCCAGCAGGCGAGCACGAAGGCCGCGCCGCCCACGAGCACGATGAAGCCGGCGTACGACACATACCGCCCGAATCCGTACAGCAGTCCGACGACGCCGCCGCCGACGACCTGGTCGGAGGCCGAGACCGAGGTCGCCGAGGGCGCGCCTATGGAGAAGGTGAAGGCCCCGGCGACGGGATGGCTGTCGGCGGACACGACCTGGTAGGCCACCGTGTACGTGCCGTCGGGCAGCCCCGAGCGCAGCTTCACGGCGTAGGTGGTGCCGCCCGCCTCGGACGGTTCACCGTCGTCGACGCGGTTGCCCTTGGGATCGAGGACCCGCAGTGAGTCCGCGTCCATCGACACCGACTCGGAGAAGGTGACGGACACCTGGGCCGGGGCCTTGTCGACCACCGCCCCCTGCTGCGGGTCGCTCCCGGTCAGCGCGGCATGCGCGGAGGCCGGGCCGGCCGCGGCGAGCAGTGCGCAGGCCGCGGCCAGGAACAGCAGCACCAGGGTTCGCATGCGCGGAGCGATGGTCTGCGTCAAGGTGGTCCCTCCCTGGGTGACCGGAAGCGCTCAGTGCCCTGAGTGCTTGGACTTCCCCGAGCGATCGGAGTGCTCCGACTCCCCGGAGTCTGTGGAGTGCGCCGAGCCCGCCGAGTCTCCGGCGTCCGGCCGGTACGTGGCCGGCTTCACCGGCAGATCGACCGTGACGGGGTCGGAGTGCGCGAAGTGGAGTTCGACGGACACCGTCTGCCCCTCCTTCGGCTGCTGCTTCAGCTCCTCGAACATCAGATGGTTGCCGCCGCTCTTAAGTTCGAGCTTGCCGTGCGCGGGGATCGGGAGGCCGTCGACCTCCTTCATCACCCCGTCGACCGTCTCGTGCACGGTCACCTCGCCGAGGTCGCTGGTGACGGAGGTCAGCTCGTCCTGGGCGTCGCCCTCGTTGGCGATGGTCAGGAACCCGGCGGCCATCGACTCGGAGACCGGCTGCGGCATGTAGGCGGCGCTGACCGCCAGATCGGCGGCCCGGGAATCCTCGCCGGAGCCGGAGCCGGAGCCGGAGCCGGAGCCGGAGCTGTCCGAGCCGCAAGCCGCGAGTATCAGGGCGCCGGCCAGGACGGAGGCGGGCACGGCGAGGGCGCGGTGCAGGGCCGGCCGGGCGGCGGCCCGGCGGATGCGGAGGCTCACGGCTTCGCCCCCTCGATGAGCTTGGGGAGATCCTTGGCGTAGTCGTCGACCTGGGCGTCCTCGCCGTAGATCACATAGCCGGCGTCGGTCTTCGGGGAGAAGGCGATCACCTGGGTGCCGTGCTGCGAGACGACCTTGCCGTTCTTGTCCTTGGCCGGCGGGTCGATGGAGATGCCGAGGGTGCGGGCACCGGCCTGGACGGTGGAGAAGTCACCGGTCAGACCGACGAACTCGGGGTCGATGCCCTTGAGCCACTTGCCGAGCGCCTCGGGGGTGTCCCGCTCGGGGTCGGTGGAGACGAACACGACCTGCAGCTTCTCCTGCTCGGCCGGGGACAGTTCCTTCTTGGCCACCGCGATGTTGCTCATGGTCAGCGGGCAGACGTCCGGGCAGTGGGTGTAGCCGAAGTAGATCAGGGTCGGCTTGCCCGCGGTCTGCTCGCGCAGGTCGTAGGAGTTGCCGTGGGTGTCGGTCAGGACCAGGTCCGGCTTCTCGAACGGCCGGTCGAGGACGGTGGCCGCCTCTTGGGAGGTGTCCTCGGAGACCACGGTGACCGGATCGTCGCTGCTGTCACCGCTGCCGCAGGCGGACAGGGTCAGGGAGGCGGCGGCGAGCAGGGCCGCCGCCGCGATGGTCTTCTTGCGCATAGAAAAATGTCCCAGATGTGAGGTGCGCGGGTGCGCGCCGGGGTGCCGAACCGCGGACACCGAGGGGCCCGCACTGCGGATTCGGGCCCGGCGCGCACCGGACGGGAGGAACGTCAGGCGTTGCCGCGTCGGCGCCCGGCGAGCACGCCGTACGCCACACCCGCGGCGCCGACGACGATGCCGACGACACCCAGGACTCGGGCGGTGGTGTCGGTGCTGTCGGAGGAGCCTGCGTCGGCGGTGGTGGTGTTCTGGGCGGCGGGCTCGGCGTCCTTGGCCTCGTGGGCCCCCTCGGCCTCCTCGCCGGACTTCGCGTCCGAGCCACCGCCGTGGTGGCCGTCCTCGGCGGCGGACAGCTCGAGCACGGGCGCCGGATGGTCGGGCTCTTCCTGGCCTTCCTGCGGCACCTCGATCCAGCGGACGACCTCGTCGTTGGAGTACGTCTGGAGCGCCTTGAAGACCAGTTCGTCGGTGTCCTCGGGGAGCGCGCCGACGGAGACCGGGAACTTCTGGAAGTAGCCCGGCTCGATGCCCTTGCCGTCGGCGGTCCAGGTGACCTTGGTGACGGCCTCGGTGAGCTTCTTGCCGTGCGCCTCGATCGGCTTGTCCAGCTTGCTCTTGGTGACGTCCGCCTTCCAGCCGGGGACCGGCGCGGGCATCACCGAGGACAGCGGGTGGTCCGCGGGGAAGGTGATCTCCAGCTTGGTGGTGGAGGCGTTGTCCCGCTCGTTGGGGACCTTGAAGTTGACGGTGGCGTAGCCGCCCTGGGCGGCGGTGCCCTCGGGTTGCACGGTGACGTGCGCGAACGCCGGGGAGGACAGAACGAGCACGGCGGTGCCGGCCACGGCGCCGGCGGCGGCGAGACGGGAAGCCTTCATGGGCTTGAGTACTCCGCTTCGAGTGGGTTGCCGGTGCGGACGCACCGGCGGTGCTGAACGGTTACAGGGGTGCGCGGGTGCATCAAGAGCGCACGCGCGCGTGCCGCACGACGGCGGCCCCTCTCCCCGTTCACTCCCGTGGAACGGCGATGCGGCGGAGCGGTGGAGCGGTGGTGTCGCGTCGTGTCAGGCGGCGAGGGCGAACACGGTGGCGGGCGGACCGCGCCGGATCACCGTGTGCTGCAGTGCGGTGTTACGCGGCGCGGGCGGTGCGAGCGGGGTGGTACGCAGCCCGCGCAGGCCGCACTCGGGGGCGTCCGGAAGCCCGGAGCTCAGGGCGCGGACCAGCGCGAGCGCCCCGCGCAGGGAGCGTACGAGGGTCTCCTCGGCGACCGCGTGCGCCGATTGCGCCGACAGTTCGACGAGCCGCGCCAGCGCCAGGTCGCCGCGGCGCAGCAGCCAGCCCGCCGCGGCGGCGGCGAGGACATGGCCGAGCAGCATCGACAGGGACGGCAGGAGCGACTCGGAGGAGTGCGCGGCGAGGGACACCGCACCGGAGGCGGGAGCCGCGGAGGCCTGGGCCGCCTGAGCGCCGGCGTCCGGGACGACCCGCGCATCGGTCAGGATCCGCTCGGCCTGGGCCGGGCTGATCGCCGCCGCGGTGGTCCCGCACATCAGCCGCGCGGCCTGCTGGATCAGCGAGGCGTCGGACAGCGAGCCGGCCGACCGGGCCGTCGCCGTGACCGCCGTACCGCCGTGCTGCCCGAGCCCGAACAGCGTGTGCAGCGCCAGCTGTCCGGCCGCCAGCAGGGCCGCGATGCCCGGCAGCGAGCGCTCGCGTCCGGCGAGCGGCGCCGCCACCACGGCCACCCCGAGCAGTCCCGCGCCCAGGGCCCACAGCGGGATCCCCGCGCCGGAGGCGAGCGTGTGCCCGGCCGCGGCCAGCACGACGCAGACCGCGGCGAACACCGCGGCCCGCAGGACCCGGAGATCGTGTCCGGAGCGCGCCACTGGCGGATGGGGGGCAGTCATGGCGGGCTCATCATCGCACTGGCCCGACCGGCGCCGTACGGCAGGTCCGCAAGATGCCGTACGACCGGAAGATCACCATCTGTCGCGGCCTGCCACGGAGTGCCCACGCAGACCGCGCATACACCGACTGCCGCGCGGGCGCATCCGCCGTACGGACGGTGTTGCGCCGGACCGGCGCTTACGCGGAGGCACCCGGGGCAATACGTAACGGTATGTCGAGCCGTGGCCGGGAGGCTGGAGCATGAGCATCTGGTGGTCACTCCATCTGCGGCGCGAGGCTGCGAGCGTGCCCCTGGCACGCCGCCTGCTGCTCGGCACGATGGAGTCGGCGGGAGTCGACCCCGACATCTCCTTCGACCTCTCCGTCGCCCTCAGCGAGGCCTGCGCCAACGCCGTCGAGCACGGCGGGGACGGTGGACCGGACGGCCCCTGCAAGGCCTACCGGGTCACTGCCTATCTGGACGGTGAGCGCTGCCGGATCGAGGTCGACGACACCGGTCCCGGCTTTCCCGCCGACCTGCCCGGCTGCCCGGCGGGTCCGGTCCACCGCCCGGCCGCCGACGCCGAGGACGGCCGCGGCCTGTGTCTCATCCGGGAACTCGCCGACCACGTCCACATCGGCAACAAGCCGGGCAGCGGCGGGGCCGTGGTGAGCTTCGACAAGATCCTCAAATGGAGAGAGGACGCGCCGCTGGTGGCGGTGTGACACCACGGGCGGCGCGTCCTGCCGGGGGCCTGCCCCGGTCTGTCGTTTCCGCGTGCTTTCTGCGGCCCCAGGGCTGTTGTACGGCTATTGGTCGGCAGTGCGACCATTGGTCCGCCATGCGGACTTTGATCCGCTCTGCGGCTCTCTGAGTGCTCTGCGGCTCTCTGATCGCTCTGCGGCTCCCCGAACGCCCTGCGGGCCTCGGGCCGTCCTGCGGTGTCAGCCCTTCAGCCGGGCCATCCAGGCCTCGACCTCGTCCGACCGCCGAGGCAGGGCGGCCGACAGGTTCCGGTTGCCGCCTTCGGTGACCAGGATGTCGTCCTCGATCCGCACGCCGATGCCGCGGTACTCCTCCGGCACGGTCAGGTCGTCGGCCTGGAAGTACAGGCCCGGCTCGACCGTGAGCACCATGCCGGGCTCCAGGACGCCGTCCACGTACGCCTCGGTCCGTGCAGCGGCGCAGTCGTGGACGTCCATGCCGAGCATGTGCCCGGTGCCGTGCAGCGTCCAGCGGCGCTGCAGGCCCAGCTCCAGCACCCGCTCGACCGGGCCCTCGACCAGACCCCACTCGACCAGCTTCTCGGCCAGCACGCGCTGCGCGGCGTCGTGGAAGTCGCGGTACTTGGCGCCGGGCCCGACCGCCGCGATACCGGCCTCCTGGGCCTCGTACACCGCGTCGTAGATCTTCCTCTGCAGTTCGCTGTAGTGGCCGTTGACCGGCAGCGTGCGCGTGACGTCGGCGGTGTAGTAGGTGTGCGTCTCCACACCCGCGTCGAGCAGCAGCAGGTCGCCGGCGCGGACCGGGCCGTCGTTCCGCACCCAGTGCAGCGTGCAGGCGTGCGGGCCGGCGGCGCAGATGGACCCGTAGCCGATGTCGTTGCCCTCCACGCGCGCGCGGAGGAAGAACGTGCCCTCGATGTACCGCTCGCTGGTGGCCTCCGCCTTGTCGAGGACCTTCACGACGTCCTCGAAGCCGCGCACGGTCGAGTCGACGGCCTTCTGCAGCTCGCCGACCTCGAAGTCGTCCTTGACCAGCCGCATCTCGGACAGGAAGACGCGCAACTCCTCGTCGCGCTCGGCGGTGACCTTGTCGGTCAGCGCGGCCTCGATCCCGGCGTCGTGGCCGCGCACGACGCGCACCGGGCCGGTGGCCTCGCGCAGCGCGTCGGCCAGCTCGCGCACGTCGGAGGCCGGGATGCCGTAGAGCTTCTCCGCCTCGGTGAGGGAGTGGCGGCGGCCGACCCACAGCTCGCCCTGGCCGTCCAGCCAGAACTCGCCGTTCTCGCGGTCGGAGCGCGGCAGCAGGTACAGCGTGGCCCGGTGGCCGTCCGAGGCGGGCTCCAGCACGAGGACGCCGTCCTCGGTCTGGTTGCCGGTGAGGTAGGCGTACTCGACGGAGGCGCGGAAGGCGTACTCGGTGTCGTTGGAGCGCGTCTTGAGGTTGCCCGCGGGGATGACCAGACGCTCGCCGGGGAAGCGCGCGGAGAGGGCGGCTCGGCGGCCGGCGGTCTCGGCGGCCTGGGCGATCGGCTCGAGGTCGTGCAGCTCGGTGTCGGCCCAGCCGGACTTCATGTTCTCGGCCAGCTCGTCGGACAGGCCCGGGTACAGGCCGTTCTTGCGCTGCTTGATCGGCTCTTCCTCAGCGGTCTCCGGGTTCGCCGGGAGCTCCTCCGCCACGTCATCCTCCTTGATACGGCACTGGACCGCTCCCCATCGTACGGTCGCCCGGAAGCCCGCCCAGGGCCGAAGGGTCTGTCGCACCCTGGCCGGATGCGTGGCGTACCGTGCGGGTCGCTGTCCGTTATCCGGACGCGCGACGTGCAGGCGCTGTGGGCGCTGCACAGGTGCTATGGAGGCTACATAGGTGTGCGACAGGCGGGGGCGTGGCCGAAACGGCGGCACTCACGGCCCTGCGGTCCGTTATTCGAACCGGACCGCCAGGAGCACGACATCCTCCTCGCTGTCCGCCCGGTCCAGCCCGTCCGGCAGGACCGCGCGCAGCACATGCTCCGCGACCGCGTCCGGTTCGTGGCGGGCCGTCCTCGGTACCCCGGCGGCTGCCGCGTGCAGCCGGGCGAAGGCGCGGTCGGTGGAGTCGCCGGTGCGGTGCAGCAGCCCGTCGGTGTACAGCAGAACCGTCTCTCCGGCTGCTGCCTGGACCTCCACGCTGGGCGCCTCCCAGCAGGCCAGCATGCCCAGCGGTGCGGAGACGGAGGTCTCGACGAACTCCGTGCGCCGCTCGCCGATCAGCAGCGGCGGGGTGTGTCCGGCACCGGCCAGGGTGATCCGGCGTACGGCAGGTTCGCAGTAGCCGAACAGGGCGGTGGCCGAACGGGCGGGCTCGGTGAGCCGCAGCAGCAGCTCCAGGTCGGACAGGACGGCCACCGGGTCCTCGCCCTCCATCACCGCGTAGGCCCGGAGCGACGCGCGCAGCCGGCCCATCGCGGCGACCGCGCTGGGTCCGGAACCGGTGACCGAGCCGACCGCGAGCCCGACCGCGGCGTCGGGCAGCGGCAGCGCGTCGAACCAGTCCCCGCCGCCGCGCGGCCCGGTGCGGTGCCGGGCGGCGAGCTGCACCCCGGCGACCCGCGGCAGGCGGGCCGGCAGCAGTTCCTCGGCCAGGGTCGTCATACACGCGCGCGTGCGCTCGACCTCCAGCAGCCGGGCCAGGTGTTCTGCGGCGAAGCGGGCGTACAGCCCGACGAGGTGCCGCTGCCGCTCGGCCGGTTCGGCCGGCTCGTCGTAGAGCCATACGGCGGCACCGAGCCGCTCGTCGCCGCTCCCGGCGTCCCCGATGTGCTGGGCGTGCTGCGCGTGCTCGGATCGGTGCGCGGTGTGCGCGGGATGCCCGGTGTGCAGCGGGACGGTGTAGCTGGCGGCGTAACCGAGCCGGACCGCGACCTCGCGGTGCCGGGGGTCGAGCCGCTCCTCGGCGAACAGGTCGGGCTGGGCGATGCCCGCCTCGGCGTCCGCCGGGCCCGCCAGGATCCGTCCGTACGGCAGACAGGCACGCGGCACGGTCTCCAGATGGCCGAGATCGGCGCGGGCCAGGCCGAGGCCGACGGTGGTGTCGGGGCCGAGCCCGTCGCCCGGTTCCAGTACGACGAAACCGCGCCGGGCGCCCACCAGGGCGGCACCGGCGCGCAGCAGTTCCTGGAGCGCTTCCGCGAGGCCGTGGGTGCGGGCCAGGCGCTCGGTCAGTTCGTGCAGTGTCGTGAGGTCCGAGACCCATCCGGCGAGGCGGTCCTGGAGGAGCGCGCCCGGGGCGCCGGGGGAGTGCGGTGAGTGAAGCGAGGCACCCGCGGCGGCGGGCGCGACAGTGTGTGCGGGGGCGGGAACCGTCGAATCGATTCCGGCCACTTTCGGAGGGTGCGGGGCGTTCATGGCGTACGGCTTTCCGACCGGCGCTTACTGCTCAAAAGCATCGCAAACCCCCATGTCATTCTGCGCCGCTAGCAGTGTCTCCACATGTACACGCACTCGTGAGGGGATGTCCAGCATTGTCCTGCTGGGATTCCTGGTGTCCGTGAGGTCTGAGCGACCTCCTTCTCGACCTCTTGCGGAAATGCAAAGTTGGCTTGAAACTGCCCTAGAGGACGGCTTGTTGCGGTCGACTGGGGGTGCTCCACGGAGCGTCACAACGGTCGTGATGGGTACGTACTCGGTGAAGGCCAGGGGTGGTTGGGGGCCGCCCGGAACCTGGCGCGGGGACCGGGCGTCCTATCCACCGACGACCGAACCCCATCCTCCCGCGGCGGAGGCGAAGAGAACTACGCGGGACGGCAAACGCCAGACTTCGCCACCCCGCGCCACGCCCGAGCTTTTGCGCGACGCAGTATGGACGTAACGGCCGGAACAGCGGTAACGGTCGCAACATCCGTTACGGCAGCCGGCCGCGGACGCAGTCAGTGCTCGAACCCCAGGGTCCTCGCAGTTCTAGGAGACCTCGAGGGGTTACGTGGGGTTCCCCCTCCCTCGGTGGGGGTGTGATGCGCCAACAGCTACGCACAGCGAAGTGATCGACTCATGGTGTGATGCGGCCCACGGTGTTGCCAGGCGTGCAACGGAAAGGAACGAGCGCTCATGCGCGAGATCCTCGGAAGGCGACGCAGGCTCCTGTCACGGCGCAACGGCGGGGGGCCTGACATGATCGGCGCGGCCCTGGCCTACGCGACGCAATGGCAGTGGCCCGTCCTCCCGGGTGTGGCGGCGGACCCGCAGGGGCGTGCCCGCTGCGGCTGCCCCGACCCCGAGTGCACCGTGCCAGGCGCCCATCCCTTCGACCCCGGCCTTCTCGCGGCCACCACCGACGCCCGCATGGTGCGCTGGTGGTGGACCAACCGGCCGGCGGCGCCCATCGTGCTGGCCACCGGCGGCCGGGCTCCGTGCGCGGTCTCGCTGCCCGCTCTGCCTGCCGCCCGGGCTCTGACCGCGCTGGACCGCATGGGTATGCGGCTCGGTCCGGTCGCCGCCTCGTCCGCCCGCTGGTCGATCCTGGTCAAGCCGTACTCCATGGAGCAACTGGGCGAACTGCTCTACGCCAAGGACTTCGTCCCCGGTTCGCTCCGCTTCCACGGCGAGGGCGGCTACCTGGCTCTGCCCCCGTCCGAGACCGGCCGCGGAGCCGTCCGCTGGGAGCGTGCGCCGCTGCCCGGCTCCGCCTCCCCGTGGGTGCCCGACGTGGAGGCCGTGGTGGACGCCGTGGTCGACGCCCTCACTCGTACGGGTGTGAGCGCGCCCGAGTTGTAGGGGTGTCGGGCGCGCGCGGAACCCCTCACCCGCCGGGGTCGTTATCGTCCGCCCCATGCCGCTTCATCCTGGGGAGCCCCCTCGTCCGGCCGCCGGCCACCGCCCGGCCGCCGGTCCCCGCGGGGAGCAGCGCGCCGTACCGCCGCGGCACCGCGCCCGGCGGGGCGTTCGTGACCGGCATGACACGCGTGACGGGCATCGTGCGCACGGCGTGGCCGGGGCCTGTGACGGGCCCGATGCCCGCAGGCTCCGTCTGTACGCCCTGGCGGGTGTCGTGGCCTGCGCGGTGGTGCTGCCCTACGCCATGGCGACCGCGGGGTCCGACGAGCCGGCGGGGCACATCTCCGCGGTGCGGGGCGGCGGGGACGGCAAGGGGGGCGGTGCGGGCGACGCTCCGGCGGGCGCGGGTGGGAGTGGTCCGACGGAGGACGCGGACAGCGCCCCGTGGGAGGGCTCGGCGGGCGCTGCGCCCGACGGCGCGGCCGACGGGCGGGAGAGCAGCCCGCGCGGCGAGCCGTTGCCCCCGTCGGGAACTCCGGTGCTTGCCCCCGGACTCGCCACCGCCGTGCGCTGCGGTCCGGAACTCACCTCTCCCGGCGGCATCGAGGCGCAGACCTGCGTACTGACCCGGGGGGAGGAGACCTGGGCGCGCACCTACTACCGCAATGCGACCGGCGCCGCACTGGATGCCGCGCTGAGTCTCATGGGGCCCGGCGACCGTACCTTGCGGACGCGCTGCGCGACCGGTGCCGAGGACGGGCCGGGCAGCTGCGAGACACCGCGGGTGCGCACGGACGGCGAACCGGCGGCGTACGCGGCCGTAGCGGAGTTCGCGAGGCGGGCCGGGTACGGGCCGCTGCTGCTGCGCTCCGGGAGCGACGGGCTCTCCGGGAGCGACGGGCTCTCCGGGAGCGACGGGCCCTCCGGGGCAACGGGCCCGTGGATACCGGCGGATGAGCGGTGAGCGACCGGCGGTGAAGGGCGGCGGCCGGGCCGGGCGGCGGGCGCGGACCCGGAGGCGGTTCCGGGACGGTCTCCGGACTCCGTCGCGGAACCGGTGCCGGTGCTGCTTCGGGCCCCGGCGAGGGACGGGGCGATCCGTCCGGTGGGGATCCAGGGCGGCTTCCGGCGCGGGGTCCGGCGGCTGCCGGCCGCGGGGACCCGGATTCTTTCCGGGCCGTGGATCCGCGTGCTTCCGGTGCATGAGTCCCGGGTGCCCGGGTGCTTCCGGTGCGCGAATCCGAGTCCTTCCGGTGCGCGAAGCCGGGTGCTTCCGGCGGGTGGATTCGGCGCCATGGAAAGACCCGGTTGCTGGCGACGGGGGATGCACCAGCAACCGGGCTACGGGAACGGTAACAAGAGATCGGCGGTTAGCAAATTCGATCTCAGCTTTTCCGGTCACCGACTGGCTTGTCTTGACCGGGAGTTGTGGTTGCTGTGACTGGAGTCACGCCTTACGGGGGCCGGGTTCGGGCTGATCGGTCGGTCAGCCCGGACCCGGCCGGTGCGGCCCTGCGTCAGTTGAGGGTGACCTGGCGGTTGGTGAGCCCGCCGCGGGCCCGGCGCTCCTCGGCCGTGAGTGGAGCATCCGTGGCCAGGGCCTCGGCGAGCCGCTCGGCGAACTCGGCCGCCGGCTTCTCCACGTCCTGGGCGCCGACCTCGCTCGGCAGGTCCCAGACCGGGACGGTCAGCCCGTGGGCCCGGAAGGAGCCGACGAGCCGGGTGCCCTCGCCGAGACTCGACCGGCCCGCCGCGTGCAGCCGGGCGAGAGCGTCCAGAAGCCGCTCCTCGGGGTGCGGCATGACCCAGCGCAGGTGGTTCTTCTCCGGTGTGCGGCACCAGTAGGCGGCGTCCACGCCCTGGAGCCGGACGGTCGGGATGGCGGCGGCGTTGGCCCGCTCCAGGGACGCGGACACCTCGGGAGTGGCGTTCTCCGCGTCCGGGACCCAGAACTCGAAGCCCTCGTGCACGATCGGCTCGAATGTGCCCTCCGGGTCGAGCAGCTCCTGGAGCCGCGGGGCGTCGGCGGGGGCGCGGCGGGCCTGCACCGGGGTGCCCGGCTCGGCGGTCAGGGCGCGCTGGAGGGTGTCGGCGAGGTCGCGGCTGATGTCGCCGGACGCGGTGTCGTTCTGCAGGCCGAGGAGGACCGAGCCGTTGTCGCGGCGCAGGGCCGGCCAGGCCATCGGCAGGACGGTGGCCAGGGTGACGGACGGGACGCCCTCGGGAAGGCCGCCCTTCAGGGTCAGCTGCACGGTGGCCGCGGGCACCAGCTCGCGCAGCGCCACCCAGTCGCACTCACCGGGCAGGGCCTCGAACGGGCGGTGCACCAGCTCGGTCACGGCCTGTGCGGCGGCCCTGCCGTGGCAGGCCTTGTACCGCCGGCCGCTGCCGCAGGGGCAGGGCTCGCGGGCGCCGACAACCGGGATCGGTCCGTCGATCTGAGGGCGCTTGGCCTTCGTCTGGGGTCGCTTCTTGGCCATCGTGGCTGTCTCCCGGTCACGGCTCTTCTCGTACGGCGCGAGCCTAGCCGTTCACCGCCCGACCGACGGGACCCTGTGGACAACCCGGAAGCCTGTGGACGACGGGGTGTGCGCCGGAGTGGCGCGGGCCGGGGTGGTGTGGATCAGGGTGGTCTGGGCCGGGGTGCGCGAACGCACCCGCAGCAGGGACCGGCCCGTCACCGGTCTGCCGCCCTCACCCGAACTCTTCGAAGGCGTCCGCGAAGTCCAGGCCGGGTATCTCGGACACCGCCGGGGCCGCCACCCGCGAAACGAAGTCGTCGCGGCGGTGCCCGGCGTCCGGGTCGTGCACATCGTCATGGACGACGACCCAGACCGTCACCTCGCCGCGCGCGTCGTCCCGTACGCCCCAGTCGTCGGCGAGCGCGGTGATGATGTTCAGCCCCCGTCCGCCGTGCGCGGTGACCGACGGGGTGGCCGGGGCCGGGCGGGTCGGACCTCCGCCGTCCGTCACCTCGACGACGAGCCGGCCGCCGGCGTCCACCCACCACGCGGCACGGACGTCACCGTCTCCGGCCAGGGCATCGCCCAGAGGCCGGCCGTGTTTGCACGCATTGCTCAAGAGTTCGGAAAGGACCAGTACGGCGTCGTCGATGACCGAATCCGCTACGCCGCCCGTGCGCAACTGCTCACGCATACGACGCCTTGCTTTCCCCACGCCCGCAGGGCCATGGGAAACGGCCATGCTCGACGACGTGGGCACCTCCTGTGCCGCCACCAACGCCACCCCCGAGACCTCCTTTGCCCCACGCCACGGTGTGGATGCCCCATCGGCCTGAAGCGGAAACCGGCCGATCGCCGTACGGTGACGCATTCGACACGCGACGACCACGGAACGAACGCGCCGGTGCACTCCCTGTAATGACGTCGATGTGCTGCGGCTGGATTCCTGCGCTGTGGCCGAGACGATGTGCTCGAGACGATGCGCCCGAGAGGTGTGGCCTGGGCCGCCGTCGGAGGAGGCGTCGGCCGGGGTGCCGTGCCCAGCCGTCGAACTGCTCGCCGTACGGTTCAGCGGCCCAGCCGGTCCAGTACCGCGCGGGGGCGGTTGGTGATGATGGCGTCCACGTCGAGACCGACGCAGAGATCCACGTCCTCGGGCTCGTTCACGGTCCACACGTGCACCTGGTGACCGGACTCCTTCAGGCGCTCGACGTACGCCGGGTGGTTGCGCACGATACGGATCGAGGGACCCGCGATCCCGATCCCCGCCGGCAGCCGTCCGTCACGCAGCCGTGGCGAGACGAACTGCATCAGATAGACGGTCGGCAGCGTCGGCGCCGCGGCCCGGACCCGGTGCAGCGAGCGCGCCGAGAAACTCATCACCCGGACCTGCGAATCCTCGGGCCGGGCCGGGGCATCGAGCCCGAAGCGCTTCAGCAGTACCAGCAGCCGCTCCTCCACCTGCCCCGCCCAGCGCGTCGGGTGCTTGGTCTCGATGGCCAGCTCCACCCGGCGCCCGGCGCCGGTCACGAGCTCCAGCAGCCGTTCCAGGGTGAGGACGGAGGTCTCCTCCCGGTCCTCGGGCCGGTGCTCCCAGTCGGGCTCCTCGTCGCGGCCCGACCAGGCCTCGCGGGTCTTCCAGGACCCGAAGTCCAGGGCGGCCAGTTCGGCGAGCTCCAGTGCCGAGACCGCCCCGCGCCCGTTGGACGTACGATTCACCCTGCGGTCGTGGACGCAGACCAGATGGCCGTCGGCGGTCATACGCACATCGCACTCAAGGGCGTCCGCACCCTCCTCGATCGCCTTCCGGTAGGCGGCCAGGGTGTGTTCGGGCGCCTCTTCGGAGGCTCCGCGGTGGGCGACTACTTGAATCCGGTGCTGCCGTGCGTGGGTCACCGCGTCATGGTGCCACCGCCCGGGGGTAGACGTGCGACCGGAGGGTCGAGATAGTGACCCTTCGGTCCCTGGATGCCCTATACAAGGCGTGTACGGCGTGTACGGCGTGTACTACGACGTCTACACGGACGTGCATGGGACACGCACAGGACGGTCACAGGGACGTGCCCGCGGTCGTGGGACCTATGAGAAACGCCACGGACCCACAGCTACCGCTTATGGTGCTCTGACGGCCCGTGGGAAAGGCTGACGGCATACAAAAGACCTGCACAGCGGCAACGCGCCGGACCGCCGGAACCAGCGCACGCGCGCGTGCGCGCGGAGACAGCGGAGTGCGGCGAGTGCCGCGAGTGCGAGACCGTGTGACTGTGTGACCGAACACCAGCCGTGGATCGAGGAGAGAGAGCTGTGAGCACCGAGAACGAGGGCACCGCGGTACCCCCGGCCCCGTCCGCACCCCCCGTGCCGGTGGATTCTCCCGCAGCCTCCCCGCAGCAGATGGGACCTCCGCAGAACGCCCCCGCAGCGCAGAGCTCACCCCCGGACCCCTCCTGGCCGCCGCCGTCGCCGCCGGCCCCTCCGGCACCCGGAGGTACCCCGGCCGACGGAGGCAACACCTACGGCCCGAACGATCGGGTCCCGGGCGGCCCCGGCCCCGCCGATCACCCGCATGCCGGTCCTGGCAGGCCCGCCGACCCGGGCGCCGGTGGATACGGCCCCGGTCCCGGTCCCGGCGGCCATGGCACCGGCGATCACGCCTCCGGCGCTGCTGCCGGACCCGGCGGCCACGGCCCGGGTGGCTACGGCGGTGCCGGTTACGGCGACGGTGGCTACGGTCCGGGCGGGTGGGGCTCTTCGTACCAGCCCCCCGCACCGAAGGCGGACCGCGGGCGCGGCGGTGTGGTCGCCGGGATCCTGATCGCCGCGCTGGTCGCGGGCGGACTGGGCGGCGGCCTCGGCTACACGCTGGCCAAGAACAACGACCAGTCCGGCTCGACGACGGTCTCCGCGCAGGACACCGGCGGCTCGCTCAAGCGCGACGACGGCACGGTAGCGGCCGTGGCCGCCAAGGCGCTGCCCAGCACGGTCACCATCCAGGCGGAGAGCACCAGCGGCGAGGGCGGCACCGGGACCGGGTTCGTCTTCGACAAGCAGGGCCACATCGTCACCAACAACCATGTGGTGGCCGGAGCGGTGGACGGCGGCAAGGTCACCGCGACGTTCCCCAACGGCAAGAAGTACGACGCCGAGGTGGTCGGTCACGCCCAGGGCTACGACGTGGCGGTCATCAGACTCGAGAACGCCCCGTCGGACCTGTCCCCGCTCCCCCTGGGCAACTCCGACCAGGTGGCCGTCGGCGACTCGACGATCGCCATCGGTGCCCCCTTCGGCCTGTCCAACACGGTCACCACGGGCATCATCAGCGCCAAGAACCGCCCGGTGGCCTCCAGCGACGGCAGCGCCGGCAGCAAGGCGTCCTACATGAGCGCCCTGCAGACCGACGCGTCGATCAACCCGGGAAACTCCGGCGGCCCGCTGCTGGACGCCAAGGGCAATGTGATCGGCATCAACTCCGCGATCCAGAGCGCGAGCAACGGCCTGGGCGGCACGGGGCAGGCCGGGTCGATCGGCCTGGGCTTCGCCATCCCGATCAACCAGGCCAAGTACGTCGCCCAGCAGCTGATCAAGACCGGCAAGCCGGTGTACGCGAAGATCGGCGCGTCGGTCTCCCTGGAGGAGACCACGGACGGCGCCCAGATCACCGAGCGCGGCGCCGGCGGCGGCGAGGCCGTGGAGCAGGGCGGCCCCGCGGACGTCGCGGGCCTCGAGCCCGGCGACGTCATCACCAAGCTCGACGACCGCGTGATCGACAGCGGCCCGACCCTGATCGGCGAGATCTGGACCCACCAGCCCGGCGACGAGGTCACGGTCACCTACGAGCGCGACGGCAAGCAGCACACCGTCGAACTCACCCTCGGCTCCCGCGTCGGCGACAGCTGACCCGCACGCGCGCGTGCGGAGCGGCTGACCACGCGGACCTGCGTCAGGCCCGGGTGCGGGACCCGCACGCGCGCGTGCGGAGCGGCTGCCCGGGGTCGGGTCTGCGGGCGAGAGCGTTCAGCGCTCGGCGGATCTGCCGAGCTGCTTGATCTTCTCGAAGGGGTAGGCCCCCACGATCACCACGGCCAGGCCGTAAAGAGCGAACACGACAAGCCCCCAGGTGGAGACCGACCTACCGCCTTCACTCAGGATGACGCTCCCGACCGGCACCAGCGGAGCGAAGCTGAGCACCGCGGCCCCCGTGCACCAGAACGCCACCAGTCCGTTGGCGCGCTTCCGCAGGACGGGGTCGGATCTCACTTCCGCGGGAACCTCGTACCCGTCCGACCTGTCGCAGACCCTGCCCCGGTACCCGATGCGGGCGGCCAGTGAACTGACCACGCCGAGCAGGAGGAAGCAGCCGGCAATGAACACGTAGGCCATGCTTGCTCCCTCTCCGTTTGCTCGTCGTGCCCGGGCGATCCTAAGGGCTCCGCGTCAGTTTGCCGGGGGGCGCCTGCTCTGCCCCCAGGGTGGCCCGGATGCCCCTGATCCGGACCTGCGGTGGACCACGGCCGACGCGAAACGCGTGAGGCCGGTACGCTGTACCCGCTCCGCCCCTGGTGGACGGTGCAGGAGGTGGGTTGCCCGAGCGGCCTAAGGGAACGGTCTTGAAAACCGTCGTGGCGCAAGTCACCGTGGGTTCAAATCCCACACCCACCGCGCTGATTGACGGCCCCTGACCAGGCACTACGGTCGGGGGCCGTTGTCGTTGGCGCTGCCGCTCGGCTGCCCGTCGTTCCCTGTGAGGTGTCTGCCGTCAGGGCGAGTGGACCGATACTGAGTTCTGCGGCGATCTCTGGGGCCATGTGCCTGGTCTCCATGGCCTACTTCTCCCCGCCCTCCTGCGTCTCGGTTGCCGCATCCCTTGCCGCAGCCAGCCCAGGGCCTCTCGGCAGGAGCGCTCATGGGGCAGCGGATCGCCGAGCGTCAGCCACCCGCCGGGTTCCGGGCTCACGTACCGGCCGAGCCTCTCTGCTCCGTTTGCCTGATCGCTGTCACGGACTCAGAGTGGACACAGGGCGGTTGGTCCGCACAGCGGAGTGTGGCGGCCAGAATCCTCTGCTTCGGTGAGCCTCAGGACGTTCCATGAGTACTCCAACACCCTCCCCGAGTACGCCAACACCTTCCCCTTCCCCTTCCACCGATGTACTGCAATCCTTGTCGCCGTCGCTCGTATTTCCGGTGGCAATTGGTTCTCTGATACTTGTCGCACTGCTGTGTTTCTGCTATCGGGTACTGGCCGACCGATGGGTGCGGCGAAGAGGGAATCTTCCGATAGAGATCGAAGTGATCCGTGACGAGAACGACCCGGCTGATGATGGTGTTCCGCCGGTTCTGCCGGAAGAGCACAAGCGCCTGGAGACCGATTTCACCCAGTACATCGCGGAGGACCTGAGTGAACTTCGCATTGCTCGGCCGCCTGGAGGGAGTGAGGTTTCCAGCCCTGCTACTTCAACGCACGCGGCGCCGGAAACGGTCGAAGGAGTGCTTGCTCGCTATATTCACCTCAGCCATCAAAGCAAACCGGCTCACGTAGTAAGGTTGCGTATGATTCGCAGTAGGTCCCGACGGGATCGAAGCGAACCCAATGGCTTCGCTATTTCTGTCCAGGTCATCGAAAGACCGCACAACACCGTCGAGGCGTCAAGCACCTTCGAGGCCAGAAGCTGGGAGGACGTCATAGCGCAGGCGGGATGCTACTGCCTGCAAGAGATTCGTCGCTGCCCCACAAATTTTCGACATTCTCTGCGCTGGGAGCAATGGTCGGGTGACCAGCGAGGCTATCGATTCTATCGGGAGGCGCTGCAATCTTCCATCAGCGACGGTCGGGACTGCGGAAGGGCTTCGTTCCGAGTATTCCGGAAATTTCGTAGAGCTCAGCGGGTTGAACCCCGAAACCTCAACATTCGCCTCCTTCATGCACAGGCTCTCGAGGCTGCTGTCGCCGAAGAGGAGAATATGAAGGCCATTGAGCTTTACAAGAAATGCCTTGAGGTCTGGCCTGAAAGCATCGAGACTCGATACCGGCTCGTCGCTGCATATATAAATTACGGAATGCTGGAGAAAGGGCGGGAGAGGAGTCAAGATTGGAAGATGTCCGCGAAGAAGGAGATCAGGGAGCTCGAGAAATCTTTGGGGTGGCGGAAGTCTCGCCTTCGGTGGCTTCGAGGTTTCAGGCCCGGTCGGGTCAGCTTGGGTGAGAGGAGGTACTGGGCTTCCTGGTTGCGGCACCGCCGGCCCGGATGCCGGTTCGGGCGAAGCAAGAGAAAATTGTTCCTTCGCGCCGTTCGCGTGATGAAGAAGTATCTCGAGGCGGTCGACGACTCCTCCGAATGTCCCCTGGCAAGCATGAATAAATTCATGACGGAGAAGAGGTGGGTGCCGGGGGCAGGGTGGATGGCTCACTATAACGCTGCGTGTTTCTATTCACATATGATCAAGAGAGGCGATGCGCACGTCGAAGCTTGTGTCGAGCAGGCCTTGATTCACTTGGGTAAAGTCGTCCGCAATCCGCTTTCGGAGCCAAATCGACTCTGGACAGAAGTGGACCCATCCTTGGATCCCCTCAGGAGTCACCCTAAGGGGCGGGAATTCATGAAGATCTACATGGGTCGCAACGAGGATTGACTCGGCGCAGGTTCTGGCGGGCCCTGGACGGCGCGGCACCGGACGTGCTGTCAGGGGCTTTGGTACAGGGCTGTGACCGGAATTGTGGCTTCCGTCATCGGTGGTGGGGTGCGTGGGCTGGTGGGGTGGCGGGATGCGAACAGCCTTGGCTCGTGCGGTCGTCGGTGTACTGTCCGTGGGTCTCCTGGTCGGTGCCTGTGGCACGCAGGTCACCGGGAGCGGCGGTGAGGACCGGGAGGCCGGGCGGTGTGAGCCGAGGGACGTCGACGCGCCGGGCCCGGACTCCGTTGCCGCGGCGGTCGGTTCCGGTGCCGGGGATCTGGAGCGGGACGGGGTGCGGATCGTCGAAGGTGATCCCGCATGGGCGGGCGAGGACGCGGAGGGCGGGGCTGCCGATCCCGACGAGGGAGGGCCTGCTGCCGGTCCGTCCGATGCGCGGTCGCCGGAGGGTGGTGGGATAGTCCGGGCTGAACCCCTGCCCGGCACCGAGGACATGGCCCGGTGCTCCACGCCGTACACCGTGACCAATGACCGGGCCGAGGCGATGACGTACACCGTTCGCTTCTCCTTCCTGTCGGAGCAAGGGCACGTGATGTCGCACGTCGAGGAGACCGTGGCGGACGTCGGGGCGGGGCGGACCGTGCGGCGTACGGTCACCCGGACGGGGATGAGCGGAGACGGCAGGGACCGGATCATGGTGCCGGACGGTGCCGCCGACGCGACGTACGTCCGGATCAGCGACGTGAAGCGGGTGCCCGCCGACGAGGCGCCCGCGCCGGCCGGGTCCTGCCCGGAGTCGGGGGTGCGGCTCTATGCCGACCAGGGCGACGCGGCGATGGGACTGCGGGTCGTGGGGCTGCATCTGGAGAACTGCGGCGGCCGTCCGTACCGGCTCGACGGGCATCCGGCGCTCGAACTTCTCGACGAGGACCACCGGCCCGTCGACGGCGTCGAGATCGTCCACGGCAGTGGTGACATCGCCACGCTGCCCGGATACGACGTCCCGGCCAGGGCGGTGACTCTGAAACCCGGTGAGTCCGCGTCGGCGGGCATGGCGTGGCGCAACACCACCGGGGGCGGCACGGCGGTGAACGTGCCGTACGTCCGGGTCGCGGCCAGGGACGGCGCCGACCCGGTGATGGTCGCGCCGGAGCTCGACCTCGGCACCACGGGCCGGTTGGCCGTCCGGCCCTGGACCAAGGAGCCGTAGGCCGCCCGGGACCGGCACACCGCTGTGCGCCGTGAGAGCCGTGACTCGGCCAGGCCGACCGTGCGGCTGGAGGCGCGGGGCGGGCAGGGGCGGGGAGGAGGGCGCCGGGGGCTGCCCACTCCGCCTGGGGCTGCCCACTCCGCCGGGGTCGGGCCGCCCCGCCGGGGTCGGGCCGCCCCGCCGGGGTCGGGCCGCCCCGCCGGGGTCGGGCGGCATCGGCCGTCCTGGGCTCAGGCGTGGCGGCCGGTCATCCGGGCCGCCGATGCGATCGTCGCCCTGGCCTCGCGTTCGGACAGGCCGGTGCGGAGGGCCGCGTCGACCAGCGGGGCGATGAGGGCGGGGCCGATGCCGTCCTCGTAGGCGCGGCAGGCCGCCCAGAACAGACGGGTGTTGCGCTGGCCCTCGTGGGCGGCGAGCACGAACTGCACCAGGCCCTGGCCGTGCTCACCGGCCGGCGGGGGCGTGGGGTGGTGCGTACGGGGCGGGGGCAGGAGCAGGCGCAGCAGTGCGCGCGGGCAGCGGGCCGGGGTGAGATGCGCGGTTCCCGGTGCGGTGGTGTAGGTCCCGCGCCGGGTGCGGGAGCCGGGGCCGACGAGGTAGCCGCCGGCACCGCGGACGTCGATGCCGGAGGCCAGCCGGCCCGCCGAGTTGGGCACCACGACCTCGGGCGGGCCGGTCAGCCACAGATGACGGCCGCCGCTGGGGGTCAGGACGACCACCGTGGGCGGGATCGTGAACAGGTGGCGCAGCGCCAGCTCGCGCAGTGCCACCGAGGAGTCCGGTTCCGAGGCGGCCCTGGTGTCGAGGTCGATGCCGATCAGATGGTGCGGGGGCAGCCCGCAGGCGATGCCGTAGCCGGTGGCCCAGGGGGCCGCGGCGAACAGTTCCCGGATGCGGACCGGGTCGCCGGAGGCGTCGTGGACACCGTGGCCGAAGCGTCCGCACTCGCCGTGGCAGCGGGTGGCGTGGTCGGGGTCGTCGTGGTGCGGTGACCGCAGGGCCGGGAGCTTGGTCCGCCCCAGCGGGATGACCGCCAGCCCGCGTTCGGCGGCGGACAGGGCGTGTGCGAGGGCCAGCGTCGCGGCCTGCCGGTCGGGGTTCCGGTCGGTGGTGGCCATGGGTTTAGTTTCGTACATATGTTCGAGAAAAGAAAGTGGGGTCGTGCGCGACGCGCCGGGGTGGGGGTGAACGCCGGGAGGTCTGGCGGAACGCTTCACCACTTGTGGTGCTTGAGGGGAGGCTGCCCCGGCCTGTCCCGAGCCGGTGCGCGAGGGGCGCAAAGGGGTTTATCGACTTGTCATCACGCTTGGGAGCGAATCACGCCTTCCGGGGTGGTTCGCCGGGGATTCGGTGGGCAACTCTGATCACGCGACGTCGTGCACGACAGCCGAGGCGGATGGCCAACTGCCTTGGTCACAGTCCTGGTTCAGGTTCAGGTTCAGGTACTCGTTCTGGTTTCTGGAGGAGCAACATGGCAAGCATCCGTACCGCCCGCGTCATCGCCGCCGTCTCCGCACTCCCGCTCGCCGCAGCCCTGTTCACCGGCGTGGCCACCGCGGACAACGGTGCCTTCGCGGACGACGGATCGAACGCGACCGCCTCGGAGGCCTTCGCCGGCATCATCGGCAGCGGTGTCGGCGGGGACAACAACGGCAACTCGTCCACCACCCAGCAGCAGGCGGTCGGTTCCGGCGCCTCGAACCAGAGCAACACCGCGCAGGTCGACGGCTCCGCGTTCACGGCCGTCAACCAGGGCAACGACAACGTCGCGGTCAGCTTCACCCCCCTGTGGTGGTGAGCTGAGGGACCGGTGGCGGCACGGGGAAGCCGGTGCCGGTCCCTCCGCTCCGAGTGGGTGTGCTTCATGGGGTCGTACGACGTCTGCGCGGCGGTACCGGTTCGGTGCCGCCGCGCAGACGTGCGCTGCGCCGTCGATGTCGCAACGTCTTGACGTCTCCCGGTTTCTGACGGACAGTCAGTTGTGTGGGAGGCGAGGTGACGGTGGGCGAAACCGCGGACGACGACGACCTGGAACGGCGGCTGAAGGCCCACGAGGGGCGTCCGGCCGTCGTGGGCGGCAGCGGCAAGGACCCCGTCAACGCCCCCATGATCCGGCACTGGTGCGAGGCGCTCGGCGACACCAACCCCGCCTACACCGGCCCGGACGCGATCGCCCCGCCCACCATGCTCCAGGCGTGGACGATGGGCGGTCTGTCCGGGAACCCGGGGCGTTCGGCGGCCTTCGACGCGCTGCTCGGCCTGCTGGACTCGGCCGGCTGCACCGCGGTCGTCGCCACCGACTGCGAGCAGGAGTACCTGCGCCCGCTGCGGCACGGGGACGAGGTCCGCTTCGACACGGTGGTGGAGTCGGTCTCGGGCCGGAAGACGACCAAGCTGGGCGCGGGCCACTTCGTCACCACCCGTACTGACATCCGCGTCGGCGCCGAGCCCGTCGGCACACACCGCTTCCGCATCCTCAAGTACGCCCCGGCGCCACGCCCGGCCGGGGGCCCGGTCCCACGCCCGGCCCGGCGGCCGGCCGGACGCCCTACTCCCGCCCCGCTCCGCCCCCGCCCCGTCGTCAACCGCGACAACGCGGCCTTCTGGGAGGGAGTCGAGCGGCATCGGCTGCTCGTCCAGCGATGTGCCGACTGCGCAACCCTGCGATTCCCCTGGCTGCCGGGGTGCAACCGGTGCGGCTGCCCGAGGTGGGAGCCGGTCGAGGCGAGCGGCGAGGGCACCGTCCACTCCTACACCGTCCTGCACCACCCGCCGTTCCCCGCCTTCGACCCGCCCTACGCGGTCGGGCTGGTCGAACTCGCCGAGGGGGTCCGGATGATCAGCAACGTGGTGGGGGTCCCGTACGACAAGGTGCGGATCGGGATGCCGGTGCGGGTCGAGTTCCGGCGGTACGACGAGGAGCTCGTGCTGCCCGTGTTCCGTCCCCGGGGCGACGCCGGGTACGAGGACGGCGGATACGAGGACGGCGGATACGAGGACGGCGGATACGAGGACGGCGGATACGAGGACGGCGGATACGAGACGGGCGGCGACGCGGGTGACGAGGCCCGGGGTGCGGACGCCGGTGCGGACGGTGACGTGCTGCCGCCGCTGGAGGTACCGGTCACCCGCCTGCTGATCGTCGCCGGGGCGATCGCCTCCCGCGACTACCAGGACGTGCACCACGATGCCGAGGCGGCCCGGGAGAAGGGCGCGCCCGACATCTTCATGAACATCCTGACGACGGGCGGGCTGGTCGGCCGCTACCTCACCGATCACTTCGGTCCGCACGCGGTACTGCGCCGGCTGGCCGTGCGCCTGGGCGCGCCCAACCACCCTGGCGACACGATGCTCCTGACGGGCTCCGTCGAGGAGGTCGCCGACGGCACGGCTACGGTGCGCGTGGTCGGGACCAACAGCCTCGGCACGCACGTCACCGGAACGGCGACACTGACACTGGCCGCGCCCCCGGCGGACGGCCTGTACGCCCCTGACGCTCCGGATGACCCGGACGACTCGGACGTTCCTGACGGCCCGGACGGTCCGCACGGCCCTGACGGCCCGGACGGTCCGCACGGCCCCGACGGCCCGGAGGCCATGCCGGAAGGGGCCCGGATATGACCGGCCCGGCCGCCGCGATCGTCGGCATCGGCGCCACCGGGTTCTCGAAGGGCTCCGGACGCAGCGAGCTGCGGCTGGCCGTGGAAGCGGTGCATGCCGCCCTGGCCGACGCCGGGCTGGGCCCGGAGGACGTGGACGGCATGGTCACGTTCACGATGGACACCAGCCCGGAGATCACCGTGGCCCAGGCGGCCGGGATCGGCGAGCTGACCTTCTTCTCCCGCGTGCACTACGGCGGCGGCGCCGCCTGCGCGACCGTCCAGCAGGCGGCGCTGGCGGTGGCGACCGGCGCGGCCCGGGTCGTGGTCTGCTACCGCGCGTTCAACGAGCGGTCGGGCCGGCGCTTCGGCGCGGGCGTGCAGCGCCGGGAGCCGTCGGCGGAGGGGACGGCACTCGGCTGGACCCTGCCCTTCGGGCTGCTCACCCCGGCTTCCTGGGCGGCCATGGCGGCGCAGCGGTATCTGCACACCTACGGGCTGACGCCGGAGGTGTTCGGGCGGGTGGCCGTCACCGCCCGCCGGTACGCGGCGACGAACCCGGCGGCGTACTTCCACGGCCGTCCCCTCACCCTCGCCGAGCATGCCGCGTCCCGCTGGATCGCCGAGCCGCTGCGGCTGCTGGACTGCTGCCAGGAGACGGACGGCGGGCAGGCCCTGGTCGTCACCTCCCTGGAGCGGGCCCGCGATCTGCCCCGCCCGCCGGTGCTGGTCGCGGCGGCGGCGCAGGGCGCGGGACGGGCGCAGGAGCAGATGACCGGCTTCTACCGCGGTGACCTGGCCGGGCTGCCGGAGTCCCGGGTGGTGGCCCGCGGGCTGTGGCGGGCGTCGGGACTGGGGCCGGGGGACATCGATGTGGGCATCCTCTACGACCACTTCACCCCGTACGTGCTGATGCAACTTGAGGGGTACGGGTTCTGCGGACCGGGGGAGGCGGCGGACTTCGCGGCCGAGGCGCGGCTGCCGCTGAACACCCACGGCGGTCAGCTCGGCGAGGCGTATCTGCACGGGATGAACGGCATCGCGGAGGCGGTACGGCAGCTGCGGGGCACGGCGGTGAACCAGGTGCCCGGCGCCGAGCGGGCCCTGGTGACGGCCGGGGCGGGCGTACCGACGTCGGGACTGGTACTGACCGGGGACGGCTGAGCGCAGCGGGCTGCCGCCGGGCCGGGGGGCGGGCTGCCGCCGGGCCGGAGGGCGGGCTGCCTCGGGGCACGGGCCTCAGGGACGAACCCCCACGCACCCTCCTCCTCCCGTCCACCTTCAGGAGGTGCAGTCATCCCCACCCCTACAACCTGAGGGGGACTCCGCTTCGGGACCTGCGGGCGATCCGTCCACGGTCCCCTCGCTCATAGCGTTGAGCCATGACCACACCCGTCTGCACCAGCGCTTCGGACGCCGCCGCACCGGCGACGCAGACCTTCCCGTATCCGTCCTTCTCCTCGTACGTGCAGGCCCGCCAGCCGGTGCTGCTGCGTACCGCCCGGTCGCTGACCGCGAACCCGAGCGACGCGGAGGACCTGCTGCAGACCGCGCTCGCCAAGACCTACGTCGCCTGGGAGCGCATCGAGGACCACCGGGCGCTCGACGGCTATGTCCGCCGGGCGCTGCTGAACACCCGGACGTCGCAGTGGCGCAAGCGCAGGGTCGACGAGTTCTCCTGCGACGAGCTGCCCGAGCCGGAGCCGGTGCCGGGCGGTGACGATCCGGCGGAGCGGCAGGCGCTGCGGGACGCGATGTGGCGGGCGATCATGAGACTCCCGGCCCGGCAGCGCGCGATGGTCGTCCTGCGGTACTACGAGGATCTCAGCGAGGCACAGACGGCCGAGGTGCTCGGCGTCTCCGTCGGCACCGTGAAATCGGCGGTGTCCCGGGCTCTGGGCAAGCTGCGGGACGACGCTGAGCTGGGGTTTGTTCGATAGTGTGCCGATCTGTGGAGTGACAGGGAGGGTTCTGACCGGCATCGTGCGGTGATCGATCATCCCCGCCCTAGTGACATACCAAGTGGTATGTGCGCAGAATCTGCAGAACCCTTACCGCTGCGTAGGTTCACGCGCAGGCAATGTCGCCCCGGGAGGACACCGTGCTGAGCACGATGCAGGACGTACCGCTGCTGATCTCCAGGATCCTGACCCACGGATCGACGATCCACGGCACCTCCCAGGTCACCACCTGGACCGGCGAGGCCGAGCCGCATCGCCGCAGCTTCGCCGAGATCGGCGCCCGCGCCGCCCAGCTGGCGCACGCACTGCGCGAGGACCTCGGCGTCACCGACGACGACCGGGTCGCCACCCTCGCCTGGAACAACGCCGAACACGTCGAGGCCTACTTCGCGATCCCCTCCATGGGCGCGATCCTGCACACCCTCAACCTCCGGCTCCCGCCCGAGCAGCTGGCGTGGATCGTCAACCACGCCGCCGACCGCGTCGTGATCGTCAACGGCTCCCTGCTGCCCCTGCTCGCCCCGCTGCTGCCGCACCTGAAGCCGGTCGAGCACGTCGTCGTCACCGGCCCCGGTGACCGCTCCCTGCTCGCCGAGGCGGGCCCCGCCGTCCAGGTGCACGAATACGAGGACCTGATCGCCGGGAAGCCGACCACGTACGAGTGGCCGGAGCTGGACGAGCGGCAGGCCGCCGCCATGTGCTACACCTCCGGCACCACCGGCGACCCCAAGGGCGTCGTCTACAGCCACCGCTCCATCTACCTGCACTCCATGCAGGTCAACATGACCGAGTCGATGGGCCTGACCGACGAGGACACCTCCCTCGTGGTCGTCCCCCAGTTCCACGTCAACGCCTGGGGCCTGCCGCACGCCACCTTCATGACCGGCGTCAACATGCTGATGCCGGACCGCTTCCTGCAACCCGCCCCGATCGCCGAGATGATCGAGAGCGAGAAGCCGACGCACGCCGCCGCCGTGCCCACCATCTGGCAGGGCCTGCTGGCAGAGCTGACCGCCAAGCCCCGCGACGTCGCTTCCCTCACCCAGGTCACCATCGGCGGCTCCGCCTGCCCGCCGTCGCTGATGGAGGCGTTCGACAAGCTCGGCATGCGGGTCTGCCACGCCTGGGGCATGACGGAGACCTCGCCGCTCGGCACGGTCGCCCGCCCGCCGGCCCACGCGGTCGGCACCGACGAGGAGTTCGCCTACCGCCTCACCCAGGGCCGCTTCCCGGCCGGTGTCGAGGCCCGCCTCACCGGCCCCGGCGGCGAGCGGCTGCCCTGGGACGGCGAGTCGGCCGGCGAGCTGGAGGTGCGCGGCACTTGGATCGCCGGCGCCTACTACAACGGCCCCGACGCCGAGCCGCTGCGCCCCGCCGACAAGTTCAGCGAGGACGGCTGGCTGAAGACCGGCGACGTCGGCACCATCTCCCCCGACGGCTTCCTCACCCTCACCGACCGGGCCAAGGACGTCATCAAGTCCGGCGGCGAGTGGATCTCCTCCGTCGAGCTGGAGAACGCGCTGATGTCCCACCCGGAGGTCACCGAGGCCGCCGTCGTCGCCGTCCCCGACGAGAAGTGGGGCGAGCGCCCGCTGGCCACGGTGGTCCTGCGCGAGGGCGCCGCCGCCGACTTCGAGTCGCTGCGCGCATTCCTCGCCGAGGAGGGCAAGATCGCCAAGTGGCAGCTCCCGGAACGCTGGACGATCATCGAGGCGGTGCCGAAGACCAGCGTCGGCAAGTTCGACAAGAAGGTGCTGCGCAGGCAGTACGCGGACGGTCAGCTCGACGTGACACAGCTCTGACCGAGCTCTGACCGAGCTCCGTACGAAGCGGTCTCACGAAGCGGTCTCACGAAGCGGTCTCACGACGGGTGGGGCGCCCGGATCACACCGGGCGCCCCACCCGTCGGCGTATGCCGTCGGTCGGCCTCAGTTGGTCCCGATCCGGGACAGCAGCTCCACGATCCGGGCCTGCACCTCTCCGCTCGTGGACCGCTCCGCCAGGAACAGCACCGTCTCCCCGGAGGCCAGCCGGGGCAGATCGGCCTGGTCGACGGCCGCGGTGTACACCACCAGCGGGGTGCGGTTGAGCTGCCCGTTGGCGCGCAGCCAGTCGATGATCCCGGTGAACCCGGCCCGGCGGCGGTGCACCTGCATCAGATCCATCACGACCAGGTTCGGCCGGAACTGCCCGGCCAGCGTCACCGCGTCGGTGTCGCTCGCCGCCCGCGCGACCTGCATCCCGCGCCGCTCCAGCGTCCCGGTCAGCGCCAGCGCGATCTCCGCGTGCTCCTCGATCAGCAGCACCCGCGGCGGATGCTGCTCACTGTCCCGCGGCGCCAGCGCCTTCAGCAGTACGGCGGGATCGGCGCCGTACGCCGCATCGCGCGAGGCCTGCCCCAGCCCGGCGGTGACCATCACCGGTACCTCGGCCGCCACCGCCGCCTGACGCAGCGACTGCAGCGCCGTACGGGTGATGGGTCCGGTCAGCGGGTCCACGAACAGGGCGGCCGGGAACGCGGCGATCTGCGCATCGACCTCCTCGCGGGAGTTCACGATCACCGGCCGGTAGCCGCGGTCGCTCAGCGCCTGCTGCGTGGACACGTCGGGCGCGGGCCAGACCAGCAGCCGGCGCGGGTTGTCCAGCGGCTCCGGCGGCAGCTCGTCGTCCATCGGCTGCGACCGGGGCGTGTCCGCCACCTCTACGGCGCCACCCGGACCGTCCAGCGGCTCGGGCCCCTCGGCGGCGTTCTCGTCCGGCGCGCCTATCGCGTACGACCGCCCGGCACCCTGCGTCACCGGCGTCAGCCGGGACTGGCCGGGCGGGGCAGGCGACTGTGGCTGCGGCAGCGACTGCGGCGGCGACTGGGGCTGCCGGGCCGGTTGCGGCTGGGGCGCGGGCTGGGGCCTCGGCCGGGCGGGCGGGGGAGCCGGGGAGACCCCTGCCTGTTGCTGTGCCGACGCCTGCTCGGCCTGCGGATGCGGACTGGCCGCCGGCTCCGTGCGCGCGGCAGCCGGGTCGGGCGGGGTGCCCAGCTTGCGTCGGCGACCGGAGCCGCCGGGCTGCTGCGGGGCAGGCGTCGCCGTCGGCTGCTGCACCTGCGCCGCCTGCCGGTTGAACGGAACCCCCTGGCCCAGCGTCCGCACGCTGATCGCCCGTCCCTGCGTGGAGTCCGGGTCGACCAGCGCCTCGCCTCCGGCCTCCGCGGGCAGCGGCTGCGCGGCCCGGGGCGTGTTCTCCGGCGGCAGCGGGGTGCCACGGCCCGGGGTCTCCGGGGCGGAGGGCACGGGAGCGGAGGGCACGGGAGCGGGCGCGGCGTTGGGCGGTACGGGGGTGGCGGCGGCCGGGGCGGGGGCTGCTCCGCCGGTCACCGCACCGTCGGCGGGGACGGGCGTACCCGTGTCCGGGGTATCGCCGCCCGCGGCCGTGGGCCAGGCCCGCGGCGCGGGGGCGGGCTGGGCGACGGGCGCCGGCTGACCGGAGGCATGCGGCTGTGCCCGCCCCTCCTGGGCAGGGGGCGGGCCCTGGTCCTGGGCGGGGGCCTGGGGTGGCGGCAGTGGCTGCCCGGCGGCGCCCGCGGTCTGCGCGGTCTGCGCGGCCTCGGCGGACACGCCGGGCGCGACACGGGCCGCGGGAGCGGCATCGCCGGTGGCGGGCGCCTGCGGCGGCACCGCGCCCACCGGGACCGGAGACCCCGGCACGGTGGGATCGGCCGGGACGCCCCGGGCGGGAACCCCCTGACCGCCCGCCGGAAGGGGCGCCGCGGGAGCTGCCTCCGGGGAGCCCGGCTGATGCGACGCCGGAGGCTGGACCGCGGCCTCGGCCGGATGGGCCGCGGCGGCACGGCGACGGCGGCCCGTCGGCGCGCTAGTGGGGTGCGGCTGTGGCGGGGTGTGGTCGCCGGACTGGTCGTGCGGTACGGCGTCGTGCCGCCCGCGGTCGTCGATCAGCGCGTCCCCGGCCGCGGCGGGCCCGGGGACCTGCGGCTGCGGCAGCTCCGGAACCGGCTGTCCCGGCGCCGCGCCGGGCACCCGGTCCGCCTCGGCGGGCGGCAGGGCGAAGACCTGACGGGGTCCCGGCTCCGGTGCACCGGCCCGCTCGGGCGTGGGGGCCAGCGCACGGCGCCGGCGCCCGGTGGGCTGCGGCGCCGCGTCCCCCGCCGCCTCACCGGCGGACTGCGCCGGCAGTGCCGGCGGCAGCGCGTGCTGCTCCCCGACGGGACGCCGGGCCCGCCGCCCGCCGCCCGCGGGCACACCCTGCGGGGACACGGGCAAACCCTGGGGCGAGGCCGGTACCCCTTGGGCGGCGGCCGGGACACCCTGCGGCGGTACGGTGCCGCCCAGGCCGTTGCCCGAGGCCGCGGCCCCCGCCGCATGCTCGGCGGCGGTGACGACGGCACCCTCGACCCCTGCGCCCTCGGCGACCCCGGCCGCTCCCCCGGCGACCCCGGCGCCCGGGTCCTCCGCGGGCCGGCCGCGCCGCCGCCCCGTACCGCCGGAGCCGCCCGATGCCTGGGCCGGCACCTGCGCGGTCTGCGGTGCCGACTGCGGGTCCGGCTCCGGAGCCGCGGCACGGCGCCTGCGCCGCCCGGTCGGCGGGGCGGGGGCGGGCGTCGGCGCCTCGGCCCCGCCGGAGCCCGAGCCGGCCGTGGCACCCGCGACCTCGCTCTCCAGGAACGCGTCCACCGACGACCGGCGGGCCCGCCGCCGACCGCCACCGCCCGCACCCTGCTCGGCGGCCGGGGCGGCCGCCTCGATCTCGCTCCCGGCCTGCGCCTGCACGTCCTGGCCCGCCCGGCCCTCGTGGCCCTTCTGACCGTCCTGGCCGTCCTGGCCCTCCTGGCCGTCCCGACCGACCTGACCGTCCCGACCGCCTCCGGCAGTCGTCTCCGGGGCCGCGTCCGCACCCGCACCCGGGACCCCGGCGGAAAGGGCGCCCGCCCCACCCCCCAGCGGCACCTCGAGGACGTACGCGCTGCCGCTCATGCCCGGCACTTCGTGCGTCTGCAGCACACCTCCGTGCGCCCGGACGATCCCGCGGACGATCGGCTGGTGCACCGGGTCCCCCCCGGCGTACGGCCCGCGCACCTCGATCCGGACGACCTCGCCGCGCTGCGCCGCCGCCACCACGACGGTGTTGTCCATGTAACCGCCCGCCGACACGGGCGCGTTGCCCGTCGCGTCGACGCCGGCGACGTCCGCGACGAGATGGGCGAGCGCGGTCGCGAGCAGCCGCTGGTCGACCGCGGCCTCGATCGGCGGCGCGTGCACGGCGAACTGCACCCGCCCCGGGCCGACCAGCTCCACAGCACCGTCGACACCGGCCGCGACGACGACGTCCAGCATCACCTTCGTACGCGCGATCCCGCTGCCGTCGGCGTCCAGCCGCTGGTACCCGAGGACGTTGTCGATGAGCGTGGTGATCCGCGAGTACCCCGCCGACAGATGGTGCAGCACCTGGTTGGCCTCGGGCCACAGCTGTCCGGCGTCGTCGGCGGCCAGCGCGGACAGCTCGCCGCGCAGCTCTTCCAGCGGTCCGCGCAGGGAGTTCTGCAGCAGGGTGAGCAGCTGCTCGTGCCGGGCGGAGAGTGCCTCGAAACGGTCCTTCTCGCGTTCGCCGAGGGCGGCGTACCGCTCCTCGTTCGCCGCCAGCTCCTCGGCGTGCTTCTCGCGGAGCTCGTCCAGCTCGGTCGCGTGCCGCCGGCGCACCGCGGTGAGCTCGGAGGCGTGCTCCTCGGCGAGCCGCTCCAGCTCCTCGGTGTGCTGCCGGGCCGCGTCCTCCTTCTCCTGGACGACCGTGTCGTAGGGCCGCCGGTCGGTGAAGGTCATCACGGCGCCGACGAGCTGGTCGCCGTCGCGGACGGGAGCGGTGGTCAGGTCCACCGGCACCGGGTCGCCGTTCTTGGCGTACAGCACCTGCCCGCGCACCCGGTGCTTCCGCCCGGAGCGCAGGGTGTCGGCGAGCGGCGACTCGTCGTACGGGAAGGGGGCGCCGTCGGCGCGGGAGTGCAGGACGAGGGTGTGCAGCTCGCGCCCGCCCAGCTCGCCGGCCCGGTACCCCAGTATCTGCGCGGCGGCCGGGTTGACGAGGACGATCCGTCCGTCGGTGTCCGTGCCGACGACGCCCTCGGCGGCGGCCCGCAGGATCATCTCGGTCTGGCGCTGGGAACGGGCCAGCTCGGCCTCGGTGTCGACGGTGCCGGACAGATCGCGGACCACCAGCATCAGCAGCTCGTCGCCGGCGTATCCGTAGTTGTCGTAGGCCTGCTGGCCGGTCTCCAGATTGGCGCTGGTGACCTCGACGGGGAACTCCGAGCCGTCCGTGCGCCGCGCGACCATCCGCGTCGGCTTGGTGCGGGCCCGCGGGTCGATGTGGTCCGGGCGCCGCATGGAGCCGGGGATCAGTTTGGAGTCGAACTCCGGCAGCAGATCCAGCAGGCCGCGCCCCACGAGCGCGGTGCCGGGGGCCTCGAAGGCCTCCAGGGCGATCGTGTTCGCGTTGACGACGGTGCCGTTGGCGTTGACCAGGAACAACGCGTCGGGCAGGGCGTCCAGTATGGCTGCGAGGCGAGCAGCGCCTCGGGATGGCCTGCTGCTCACGGAACGCCTTCCTCCCTGTTACCGCACTTGCCGACCGCCTGGGCCATCTTGCCAACCGGCCCGCGGGGTGTCACGCGAGGGAGTCTAAGGGCTGGGGCGCAGCACGGGGCGCCGGATGGGAGGGAGGTCGCACGAGGAAGTGGCGTAGAACGCGTGACCGGTTCCGCTGGGTTTACCCGCCTACGGCCCCCGTCCGCGCGCTCCCCGGACCCGCAGCCCGGTGCGGCTCACCTGTCAAGGGCGTCCGGATGCGGCCGTGTGGCCCCGGGCTGTCTGCAGTCGGTTGCGGGGGCCCGGGGTCTGTGCAGTCGGCCGTGCTGGCCCGGGCGTCCGGTGCAGCCGCGTGGGTTGGACGCGCCAGGTCGGGTGAGTGCCCGTGGGGCGCGCGACGCGCCGGGGTCCGGCTCCGGATCACGCGGTGCCGGGGGCCGCCCGTGGGGCACGCGGCGCCGAGGGCCGGCCGTGGGCCGCGGGGTGCCGGGTCACGAGACGCCCGGAGCCTGCCGCAGGTCCGGCAGCAGCGGGACGAGCCGGTCCCAGCGGACGATCTGGCAGCCGTTGCTCCGGTCGTACGTGGTGTCGACCGGGCGTCGGGCCCAGGTGCCGGTGACACGCGCGGTGGCCGGGCCGCCGTACTGCATGGTGCAGACGCTGCCCTGCGGGACCGGGGCGAAGGCGTCCTGCCCGGCCCGGGTGCTCCCCTCGACCGTGGTGCAGGCGCCGGCCGGGTCGGGGTGGCTGCCGCCGACGGGCCGGCAGCGCAGCTCGTACGTCCCGTCCACGTCCCGTCCGGCACCCTCGACGACGACGGTCAGATGATCGCCGTCCCGGGCCGGCGGCGGCATGACGGCCCTGGCGGCCCCGGTGGCGGATGCGGCGGTCAGCGCCGACGCGGGCGGAACCGCGGCCGGCGCGGTGAGGGCGGCGGCACCGCAGAGAGCGGCGGCGCCGAGGATGCGGGTCACCTGGGGCATGACCTGACTAACGCGCCGGCCGTCCGGATGTTGCGCAACCTCGCCGAAACGGCGGCGAAAGGGCGCCGAATGTGCTTTGCCCTGCGACCTCCCCGCCTAGTACCGTGGGGGGCGATTGGTGACGGCAGGCTCGCCTGTGTCATCATCGGCACGCAACGCTCGCGCTCGCCCGCGAGAGGTTGTGTTGTCTGGAGGCGTCGCCTAGTCCGGTCTATGGCGCCGCACTGCTAATGCGGTTTGGGGTTTACCCCCCATCGAGGGTTCAAATCCCTCCGCCTCCGCACAAGATCAGCGAAGCCCCGGCCCGTCGGCCGGGGCTTCGCTGCTGTCCAGCGCCCAGACCTGGCCCACACGGTGTTTCTGCAGGCCGCAAGGGGTGCAGCCAATGGATTTCACATGGCGGCGGCAGTCATGTAATGTTCTTCCTGTCGCCGCGAGCGGGCCGGAAGGGCCAGGAGCGGCGGAACAACTGAAGAAGACAAGCACTCGTAGCTTAACGGATAGAGCATCTGACTACGGATCAGAAGGTTGCAGGTTCGAATCCTGCCGAGTGCGCACAGGTCAGAGGCCCCGGAGTGATCCGGGGCCTTCGGCGTTCCGCGGGCAGACGGCAGCGAGGTTCAGCAGCGCCGCCGGGCGCCCGACCCCGTGGGCCGGGCGCCTCTGGGTGGTCAGGCGTTGCCCGACGCCTTGCGGCGGCGTACGGCGAAGACCGCGCCGACGCCGAGCGCCGCAGTCAGGGCGCTCGCGGCGGCGATCGGTGCGATCGGGGTGGAGGCGCCGGTCTCGGCGAGGTTGCCGCCGGTGCCGGTCCCGGTGGTCGTCCGAGAGGTCTGCTGGGATGCGCCGCCCTGGGGCGACTTGCCGCCGGTGTCCTTGCCGGGGGTGGCGGCGTCCGGCCGCTTGTCGTCGTCCTTGCCGGGCTCGGTGGGCTTGGCCTCGCCGGCCGGGTCGGTCTCGCTGCCCGCGGGCAGGAGTGCGAAGTCGTAGCGCTTCATCGGGCCCAGGACGCAGGGGTTGTACGCGTCGGAGGCGTCACTGGCGAACAGGGCGAAGGCGTCGGAGGCCGGGGCGGCGGAGTCGACCGTCATCCGCAGCTTCACGTCGCTCTGCTCGCCCGGCTTCATGGTGTCGATGTGCGCGATGTGCCGGGGCCCGTCGCCGGAGAGGGACTGCCAGCCCGCGCCGTTGGACCATTCGACCTTCAGGGCGCTCTTCTCACCGATGCGTTCGTCCTCCCCGTGGACGAAGACCAGGGGGTCCACGGTCAGTGTGCGCTCGGTCCCGTTGGTCACGCGCAGGGTGAACTCGACGGTCGTGCCCGCAGCCACCTCGGACGGCAGCCCCACCGCGAGTGAGGTCAGGCCCTTCTCACGGACGCACTCCTCGGCGGCGGCGAGTGCCTTCTCGGCGGCGTCCTTCGCCTTCTTCGCCTTCTCGGGGGTGTCCTGGACCTTGCTGTATTCGCTGAAGGCGGCAACCCTGGCATCGTCCAGCGCGGTCTGGGCCTCCTTGGCTTCGGCGTCGGCCTCCTTCTTGGCCTTCTCCGCGTCCGCCAGAGCGGCCTCGGCGGTTGCCAGGGCCTGCTCCGCCTCGGCCTTCTCGGTGTCGCTCCCGGCAGCTTCGAGCTCGGCCTCGGCATCCGCGACGGCCTTCTCGGCGGCGGTCCTGGCGTCGGCGGCCTCCTTCGCCGCCTTGTCCGCGGTGATCGTGGCCGCCCTGAGCGGGTGGGTCTCGGACTCCAGGGCATCCAGGGTGGCCTCGAGCTTCTTCAGGCCCTCCTCCTTGGCGGTGACGGCGTCCTCGTACGCCTTCTTCGCGTCGGCGGCGGCCTTCTGCAGCTCCGCGTAGGTCGGCTGGTTCTGTATCCGGTCCGGGCTGCTCTCCGCGGCGAACGCCGGAGTGGCGGTGAACAGCGCGACGGGGGTGATCACTGCTACGGCGGCGGCCATGGCGAGGGAACGACGAAGTGCCACTGCTTGCCCTTCTTCAGGTGAAATCGCGGGAGCAGCCACCAGAAAGTGTGCAGGGTGGCCTCGGCGGCTCCGATTTTAGGCGGCAGTAAAAAGAGGTGGGCGTTTGTTTTTGTGGGCCGCGGCGTCATGCGAATGGCTTTCACGGAGACAAAAAGGACACGCGAGGAGGGTTGCCCACGTCGTCTGCGGTGGTTCTGTGGGTCATGTCACCGCATCGCTCACGCGCCACTCGGTGACCAGGTCGCCTCGGACCCGGGCGGTCCAGCGAGCGGGGCCGGAGAGGTCCGGGTGGGAGCAGACGGAATATCCCGACGCGGTGACGACCTGCTCCCGTGCGGTCAGGTCGGTGAATACATTGCGGTAGTCGGGGAACGCCGCGAAGAAACCGCGCCAGGCCTCGACGCAGGCCTGTTTGCCGCGGACCGCACCGCCCGCCGAGTCGACGAAAGCGTGGTCCTCCGACATCAGGGCGGCGATATCGGCGAGGTCCCGGCGGTTGATCGCGGCGTTGAAGCGTTCGACGACCTCGATCGGCTCCATGCGGGCAGGTTACGACGATGCCGACTTCACCGTTCCGCGTAAGCCGGCGTGCGCGTCTGCCGCCGTCCGTGACCGCCGCCGCCGGGCGTTGTCAGTGGTCGCCTCTACTCTCGGCGGAGATGGCACAGGCATGGAAGTGCGCGGGGCTGCGGTGGGCGGTCGGCGGTCCCGTGCTGGGCTGGGACGGTGGCCGGCGCAGTGCGCTGGCCTGGGGGAAGCGGGTGGCCTTCGGGGTCGCGGACGGGGGTGTGCGGACCTGTGTGGGAGCGCGGGGGCATGTGTGCCCGGTGGGGGCCGTGGTACCGGGGCGGAGTACGGGGGCGCGGTGCGAGGAGTGTGCGCGGCTGGACCGCGCGCACTCCGTGGCCGCCGACACGATCGCCGACGATCCGCGGCCCTACCGCGTCTACCTCGCGTGGTTCGGGCCGGGGCTGGTCAAGGTCGGGATCACCGCGGTGGAGCGGGGACCGGCGCGGCTGCTGGAGCAGGGGGCTGTCTGCTTCAGCTGGCTGGGCAGCGGGCCGCTGATGGCCGCGCGGCGCACCGAGGAGCTGCTGCGTGCCGCGCTCGGTGTGCCCGACCGGGTTCCGTACGTCGAGAAGCGGGCGGTGCGGGGTGCCCTGCCGGCGACGGCGGCGGAGCGGGCGGCGGAGACGGCGGGGCTGCATGCCCGGGCGTCGGCACTCGGAGGGTGGCCGGAGTCGCTGGCGCCGGAGCCGTTCCGCGGTGTGGATCACGTCGGGGTGTTCGGGCTGGATCGGCCGGTCGGCGAGGTGGGTGAGGTCGACGGCGTCTGCCGGGCCGGTGCCGCTGTCGCGGAGGTGGCCGAGCTGGCGCCGGGTGGAGTGGTCGGTGGCGAGCTGGTGGCGGCGGCCGGGCCCGATCTCCATCTGGCCACCGAGCAGGGGGTGGTGGTGCTCGACACGCGGTTGATGACCGGCTGGGAGCTGGTCCCCGTGGTGGGCGAGGACGAGCGCGTCACCGTGCCGGTACGGCCCTTGAGGGCGGCGGTGCGGGAGGCGGCGGTGCAGGACGGGCTGTTCTGATGGGGAGCGGAGGGCGGAGGGCGAGCGGAGGGGAACGGAGGGGAACGGAGGGAACAGGGAGAACAAGGAGAACAGGGAGAACAGGGGGTGGCGGGAGATCGGTTCGGGGGTCAGGGTGGACCTATGTGTGATCACGGTGTGGGTCAGGAGAGCTCGGCGCGCTCGGTCGCCGACAACGGCACCGGCGACCGCGGAATCGCCGACGAGGCTGCCGAAGTCCGGCGGTTCGCCGAGCGGTTGGGGGTACCGGGGCTGGTCGATGTGCACACGCACTTCATGCCGGAGAGCGTGCTGCGCAAGGTCTGGGGCTACTTCGACTCGCTCGGGCCGCTGACCGGTGGCATCACGTGGCCGATCACCTATCGGAGGGAGGAGGACGAACGGGTCGCGCTGCTGCGCCGGTTCGGGGTGCGGGCGTTCACGGCCATGCTGTATCCGCACAAGCCCGGCATGGCCCGTTGGCTGAACGGCTGGGCGGCGGAGTTCGCCGCGCGGACGCCGGACTGTCTGCACACGTCCACCCTCTTCCCGGAGCCGGGCGTCACGGCGTATGTCCGGGAGGCGGTCGAGCAGGGGGCGCGGGTTTTCAAGGCGCATGTGCAGGTGGGGGCGTACGACCCGGCGGACGAACGGCTCGATCCGGCCTGGGGGATGCTCGCCGAGGCCGGGGTGCCGGTGGTGATCCACTGTGGTTCCGGGCCGGCGCCCGGCAAGCACACCGGGCCCGAGCCGATAGCCCGCGTGCTGGCCCGGCACCCGCGGCTGCGGCTGGTGATCGCGCATCTCGGGATGCCCGAGTACGAGGACTTCCTGGAGCTCGCCGAGAGGTACCCGGAGGTGCGGTTGGACACGACCGTGGCCTTCACCGACTTCAGTGAGCGGCTCGCCCCGTTCCCCCGGCGCGCGCTGCCCCGGCTCGCGGGACTCGGAGACCGGGTCCTGCTGGGGAGCGACTTCCCCAACATCCCGTACCCCTACCTGCACCAGCTCCAGGCTCTGGAGCGACTGGAGCTGGGGGACCCGTGGCTGCGGGCGGTGTGCCATGACAACGGTGTGGAGCTGTTCGGGCTCGGCTGAGGGCGGGCAGCAGGAAGTAGACGGCAGGCGGCACACAGAAACAGCAGACAGCAGGCAGCAGACAGCCGGCAGTTCGGGAGCGAGCCGGATTCCGACTGGACCCGGCCGGGATCTGGCCGGGACCTGGCGGGGACCCGGCCTGGGACTGGCCGGGGCCTGAGGTTTTCTCAGGGAAATCACAGGTTCGCGCAAGAGTGCTCTCAGAGCGTGTGGGCATCGTGGCCGCCATGACCACGACCTCGCCCCAGGGGCGCACCGAACTGCTGAGGCCGGACGGGAGCCCCGTCCGGGTGCTTGTGGTGGACGACGAACAGTCGATCACCGAGCTGCTGTCCATGGCCCTGCGCTACGAGGGCTGGCAGATCCGCAGCGCGGGGGACGGGCAGGGAGCCGTCCGGAGCGCGCGGGAGTTCCGGCCCGACGCCATCGTGCTCGACATGATGCTGCCGGACATGGACGGGCTGAGCGTGCTCGGTCGGCTGCGGCGCGAACTGCCCGACGTACCCGTGCTGTTCCTGACCGCCAAGGACGCAGTGGAGGACCGGATCGCCGGGCTGACGGCCGGCGGCGACGACTACGTCACCAAGCCGTTCAGCCTGGAGGAAGTGGTGGCCCGGCTGCGCGGGCTGATCCGCCGCTCCGGGGCCGTCGACCGCCGCTCCGAGTCCCTCCTGGTCGTCGGCGACCTCACCCTCGACGAGGACAGTCACGAGGTCACCCGGGGCGGGGACGGCATCCATCTCACCGCCACCGAGTTCGAACTGCTGCGCTTCCTCATGCGCAACCCGCGGCGGGTGCTCAGCAAGGCGCAGATCCTGGACCGGGTCTGGTCCTACGACTTCGGCGGCCAGGCCAACGTCGTCGAGCTGTACATCTCCTATCTGCGGCGGAAGATCGACGCCGGTCGGGAGCCGATGATCCACACCCGGCGCGGCGCCGGCTATCTGATCAAGCCCGCGGTGGTGTGACGGTGTGGCGCCGGCGCGCCCGCCCGCAGACCCCGCAGACCTCACTGTCCCCGCAGATCTCGCAGATCTCGCAGGTCCCGCAGGTCCCGCAGATCCCACGAACCCCGCGGACCCCACGTACTCTGCGGACGCGGCTGGTCGTGGCGTCGGTGGCGCTGATCGCGGTGGTGTGCGCGGTGATCGGCACGGTGACGGCGGTGGCGCTGCGCTCGTATCTGTACGAGCAGCTGGACGGGCAGGTGGCGGACGTGGCGCGCGGGGCCGCAGGGCCGCTGGACGACGGCCGCCATCGCCCCGGACCGCGCACCGGCAAGAAGCCACCGCTCGACTTCGTCACCGCGGCCCCGCAGGTCGTGATCGGCACCATCGGAGCGACCGTCGAGAACGGGCAGGTCACGGAGGGCCTGGTCAACGAGGCCAAGGTGGAGGACGGGGTCACTACATCGGAACCCGTCTCCCTCGACGCCGGCCAGCTCGCCGCCCTCGCCGACGTCCCCCGGGACGGGGAGCCGCACACCGTCGACGTCCCGGGGCTGGACGAGTACCGCGTCGTCTTCCGCAGCGGTGTGAACGGCTCCTTCTACGTAGCCCTGCCCACCGAGTCCGTGACGGACACCGTCGGCACGCTCGTCCTCGTGGAGGTGAGCGTCACCGCCGCGGTCCTCGTCGCCGCCTCCCTGGCCGGCACCGTCCTCGTCGGGCTGGCCACCCGGCCACTGCGCAGGGTCGCCGACACCGCGACCCGGGTCTCCGAACTGCCCCTGCACGCGGGCGAGGTGAACCTCGACGAGCGTGTCCCGGAGAGCGAGTGCGACCCGCACACCGAGGTCGGGCGGGTCGGCGCCGCGCTGAACCGGATGCTGGACCATGTCCACGGCGCGCTGCACGCCCGGCAGCAGAGCGAGACCCGGGTACGGCAGTTCGTCGCGGATGCCAGCCACGAGCTGCGCACACCGCTCGCCTCGATCCGCGGATACGCCGAACTGACCCGCAGGGGAGGGGAACGGGTCGGCCCCGACACCCGGCACGCGCTGGGCCGGATCGAGTCCGAGGCCGGGCGGATGACCCTGCTGGTGGAGGATCTGCTGCTGCTCGCCCGCCTGGATGCGGGGCGGCCACTGCAGTTCGAGCCCACCGACCTCGTCCCGCTGGTCGTGGACACCGTCAGCGACGCCCGCGCGGCCGGGACGGACCACAGCTGGCGGCTGGACCTGCCCGACGAACCGGCGCAGGTGTCGGCCGACGCGGCCCGGCTGCAGCAGGTGCTGGTCAATCTGCTGGCCAACGCCCGCACCCACACCCCGCCGGGTACCACGGTGACCGCCCGGGTGCGCCGCAGCGGACCGTGGCTGCGGGTGGACATCGAGGACGACGGCCCGGGCATCGCGCCGGCGCTGCTCCCGCATGTCTTCGAGCGGTTCGCGCGGGGTGACTCGGCCCGCTCCCGCGCCACCGGGTCCACCGGCCTCGGCCTGGCCATCGTGCAGGCCGTGGCGACCGCGCACGGCGGCACGGTGACCGTCGACAGTGTGCCCGGACGCACGGCGTTCACCGTGCACCTTCCGGCCCCCGCGCCACCGCAGCTCCACTCACAGGTACGGCACAGCCTCACCACACAGGTGCGACAGGCGACTTGAGAAGAGTCGGTCGCATGCGAACCGACTCTTCTCCCGGCACCCTGCCGGCGCGGGAGCACCTCCCGGCCGCGGCAGCCGGCGCGCCTGTCCTGGACGTAGTGATCCCCGTCTACAACGAGGAGAAGGACCTCGGGCCGTGCGTCCGCCGGCTGCACGACCATCTCGCGCAGACGTTCCCGTACGCGTTCCGCATCACGATCGCCGACAACGCCTCCACCGACGGCACCCCGCACGAGGCCGCCCGGCTGGCGGCGGAACTGCCCGAGGTCGCCCCGGTGCGGCTGGAGCAGAAGGGCCGGGGGCGGGCGCTGCGCACCGTCTGGTCGGTCTCGGAGGCCCCGGTCCTGGCCTATATGGACGTCGACCTGTCCACCGACCTCAACGCCCTGCTGCCGCTGGTCGCCCCGCTGATCTCCGGCCACTCCGACCTGGCGATCGGCTCGCGGCTGGCGCGCAGTTCCCGGGTGGTGCGCGGTGCCAAGCGGGAGTTCATCTCCCGCTCCTACAACCTCATTCTGCGCGGGTCGCTCCAGGCCCGATTCTCCGACGCCCAGTGTGGGTTCAAGGCGATCCGCCGGGACGTGGCGCGGGCGCTGCTGCCGCTGGTGGAGGACAGCGGCTGGTTCTTCGACACCGAGCTGCTGGTGCTCGCGGAGCGCGCAGGGCTGCGCATCCACGAGGTGCCGGTCGACTGGGTGGACGACCCCGACTCCACCGTGCACCTCGTGAGGACGGCCACGGACGATCTGAAGGGCGTGTGGCGGGTGGGCAGGGCGCTGGCCACCGGCTCGCTGCCGCTGGACCGCCTCGCCCGGCCGTTCGGCGACGACCCGCGCGACCGGGACATCGCGGACGTGCCGCGGGGCCTGGCCCGCCAGCTCGTCGGCTTCCTCGTGGTCGGTGCCCTGTCCACCCTCTTCTACCTGCTGCTCTACAGCGGCTTCCGGCTGCTCGCCGGACCGCAGTTCGCCAACGCGCTCGCGCTGCTGGTCTCGGCGGTCGCCAACACCGCGGCCAACCGGCGGCTGACCTTCGGGGTGCGCGGTCGCAGCGGCGCCGTACGCCATCAGGCGCAGGGCCTGGTGGTGTTCGGCATCGGGCTCGCGCTCACCAGCGGTTCGCTCGCCGCCCTGAACGCGGCGACGACCGAACCGGCCCACTCCACCGAGCTGGCGGTGCTCATCACCGCCAACCTCGCGGCCACCGTGCTGCGCTTCCTGCTCTTCCGCGCGTGGGTGTTCCCCACCGAAACCGGAGCGACCGAAACCGGAGCGACCGGGACCGGAACCGGAGCCACCGAATCCGGAGCGACCCGAGCCACTGAAACCGAAGCCACGGGAGCCACCGAATCCGGAGCCGCCGAATCCGGAGCCACTGAAACCGGTACCGCCGAAGCCACCGAAGCCACCGGCATCACCGGAACCACCGGAACCACCGACTACTTCAGCCCCAGGGACGCACGATGACCCTTCAGGACCACCGGACCCTCCCGACCAGCGCGGCGCCGCCGAACGCCGGTCCGCCCGAGGGCCGCCCCGCGGACCCCCGCTGGGCCCGCCCGGCCCTCCTCGGCCTCCTCCTCGTCACCGGTCTGCTCTACCTCTACAACCTGAGTGCCTCCGGTTACGCCAACTCTTTCTACTCGGCGGCCGTCCAGGCGGGCAGCCAGTCCTGGAAGGCGTTCTTCTTCGGCTCCCTGGACGCCGCGAACGCCATCACCGTGGACAAGCCCCCGGCCGCGCTGTGGCCGATGGCGCTGTCGGTGAAGATCTTCGGGCTGTCCTCGTGGGCGATCCTCGTCCCCGAGGTGCTGATGGGCGTCGGCACGGTCGCCGTCGTGTACGCGGCGGTACGCCGCCGGTCCGGCCCCGGGGCCGGGCTGACGGCGGGGGCGGTGCTGGCGCTGACGCCGGTCGCGGCGCTGATGTTCCGCTTCAACAACCCCGACGCGCTGCTGGCGCTGCTGCTGTCCGTCGCCTGCTACCTGGTGGTCCGGGCGCTGGAGGACGGCCGTACCAGGTGGCTGGTGTGGGCGGGGGTCGCGATCGGGTTCGCGTTCCTGACCAAGACGCTGCAGGCCTTTCTGATCCTTCCGGCGCTGGCGCTGGTCTACGGCGTCTGCGCGCCGGTGCGGCTGCGGAAGCGGCTGGCGCAGCTGGCGCTCGCCACGGCCGCGATCGTCGTCTCCGGCGGCTGGTGGGTGGCGGTGGTCGAACTGTGGCCGGCCTCCTCGCGCCCCTACATCGGCGGCTCGCAGAACAACAGCTTCCTGGAGCTGACCTTCGGCTACAACGGCCTCGGTCGGCTCAACGGCGAGGAGACCGGCAGCGTCGGAGGCGGGGGCGGGCCCGGCGGCGGGGGCGGTGGGGGCCGCTGGGGCGACACCGGCTGGGACCGGATGTTCAACGACAGCATCGGTGGCCAGATCTCCTGGCTGCTGCCGGCCGCCCTGATCCTGCTGGCCATGGTGCTGGTGCTGACCCGGAAGGCCCGGCGCACCGACCCGACCCGCGGCGCTCTGCTCGTCTGGGGCGGCTCGCTGCTGATGACCGCGGCCGTCTTCAGCTTCATGGCGGGCATCTTCCACGAGTACTACACGGTGGCGCTCGCGCCCTACCTTGCGGCCGTCATCGGCATGGCGACGGCGGTCCTGTGGCAGCGGCGCCACGAGACCCTTGCCGCGCTCGGTCTGGCCGCCGCCGCGACGGCGACCGCGGCCTGGGGCTACGTTCTGCTCGACCGCACGCCCGACTATCTGCCGTGGCTGAAGTGGCTGGTGCTGATCGGCGGCCTGGCCGCGGCGCTCGGGCTGCTCTTCGCCGGCCGGCTCGGCCGCCGGGCGGCGCTGGCGGTGGCTGGGCTGGGCCTGGCCGCCGGGCTGGCCGCGCCGACGGCGTACACCCTGAGCACGGTGCAGGAGGGCAAGTCCGGTTCCATCGTCACGGCCGGGCCGACGGGCGCGAGCCTGATGGGCGGCGGTCCCGGCGGTGGCGGCCGGGGCGGTGGTCCCGGCGGCGGGGCCTTCCCGGGCGGCCGGACACAGGGCGGCCAGGGGCAGCAGAACGGTGACGGCAACGGTGCTCCCCGGGACGGCGGCACCGACGGAACGGGTGGCACGGGTGGTACGGGCGGTGGTGGCTTCCCCGGCGGCGGCGCGGGTCAGGACGGTCCGGGCGGGTCGGGCGGTCAGGGCAGCCCGGGAGGCCAGGGAAGCCGGAGCAACCAGGGCACCCAGCGCGGCGGCCCGGCCCGTGAGGGCGGCGGGCGGGCCGGCGGAACGGGCGGCCTGCTGGACGGCGCCCGGGTCGGCTCCGAGGCCAGGGAGCTGCTGGAGACCGATGCCGACGACTACACCTGGGTCGCGGCGACGATCGGTGCCCAGAACGCCGCCAGCTATCAACTGGCCACCGGTGAACCGGTGATGGCGATCGGCGGCTTCAACGGCACCGACCCGTCGCCGACGCTCGCCCGGTTCAAGGAGTACGTCGCGGAAGGGAAGATCCACTACTTCGTCGCGGGCGGCGGAATGGGCGGTGGCAGGGGCGACGGCCCCGGCGGTTCCGACAGTGGCACGTCCGCGCAGATCACCTCCTGGGTGGAGGCCAACTTCACCGAGGTCACGGTCGGTTCGGCCACCTTCTACGACCTCACCCGGCCGACGGACGGGGACTGACGCTCCCGTTCCCGACGACCTCGTGTTGTACATGTTGTACACCGTATAGTGAGCACTATACGGTGTACAACATGTCGACGTCCCCCCAGCAAGAGGCACCGCCCCAGCCCGGCGCCCAGGGCCATCCGCAGCGCTGGCTGATCCTCGGTGTCATCTGCCTCGCCCAGCTCACCGTCCTGCTGGACAACACCGTCCTCAACGTGGCCATCCCCTCGCTCACCGGCGAACTGGGCGCCTCCACCTCCGACATCCAGTGGATGATCAACGCCTACTCGCTGGTGCAGTCCGGGCTGCTGCTCACCGCCGGCAGCGCCGCCGACCGCTACGGCCGCAAGAAGATGCTGCTCACCGGGCTGGCGCTGTTCGGCGTCGGCTCCCTGGTGGCCGGCTTCGCGGACTCCACCGCTCAGCTGATCGCGGCCCGGGCCGGCATGGGCGTCGGCGGTGCGCTGCTGCTGACCACGACCCTGGCCGTGGCGATGCAGATCTTCACGCCCGAGGAGCACCCGAAGGCCATCGGCATCTGGAGCGCGGTCAACGCGCTCGGCTTCGCCTGCGGCCCGCTGCTCGGCGGCTTCATGCTCGACCACTTCTGGTGGGGCGCGATCTTCCTGATCAACCTGCCGGTCGCCGCCCTCGGCCTGTTCGCCGTGGTCGCCCTGGTCCCCGAGTCGAAGAACCCGCAGGGCGACCGCCCCGACCTGCTCGGCGCCCTGCTCTCCACGATCGGGATGGCCTCGCTGGTGTTCGCGATCATCTCCGGCCCCGAGCACGGCTGGACCTCGGGCCGGGTGCAGGCCACCGCCGCGGTCGCCCTGGTCGTCCTCGCGCTGTTCGCGTACTGGGAGTCCCGGATCCCGTATCCGATGCTCGACCTGCACTTCTTCCGCAACCACCGGTTCACCGGCGCGGTCGCCGGTGCCGTGCTGATCACCTTCGGCATGGGCGGGGCGCTGTTCCTGCTCACCCAGCACCTGCAGTTCGTGCTCGGCTACGAGCCGCTGGAGGCGGGCCTGCGCACCGCGCCGCTGGCGCTCACCGTCGTCGCGCTGAACTTCTCCGGGGTGGCCGCGAAGTGGATGACCCGGCTCGGTACGCCGATGTCGGTGCTGCTCGGGCTGGTGCTGATGTCGGCGGGCCTGGTCGCGATCGCCCTGCTGACCGGGCAGGGATACGCCGGCACACTGCTGGGGCTGCTGCTGATCGGGGCCGGCTGCGCGATCGCCAACCCGGCCATGGCGCACGCGATCATGAGCGCCATCCCGCCGGCCAAGGCAGGGGTCGGCGCAGGGATCAACGGCACCCTCGCCGAGTTCGGCAACGGGCTCGGGGTGGCCGTACTGGGCGCGGTGCTCAACTCCCGGTTCGCGGCGCTGATCCCGGTGGCGGCGAGCTCGCTCCCGGCGGCGCTGGCCTCGGCGGACGGCGCGGCGGAGAAGGAACGGATCGTGGACGCGTTCTCCGCCGGGCTGGAGAGCAGTCAGCTGGTGGGCGCGGCGGCGGTGCTGCTCGGCGGGATCGTCGCGGCGACGTTGCTGCGGCGCGCGGAGCGGGCAGACTCGACTGCCTAGGAGCTCGGCGGCCGTGCGTCGCCCGACCGGGCGAGGGAAAGGCGAAGGTAGGTATCCATGACGAAGGCAGCCCCGGACGGTCCCCGGACCAGCGTCTGGCTGGAGGGCAGGCCACCGCGCGGCGGTCGGGGCGGTGGCGGCCAGCCGTCGGGGCTGGACCGGGAGCGGATCACCGAGGTGACCGTCCGGCTGCTGGATGCCGAGGGGCTGGCCAGGTTCTCGATGCGCCGGCTGGCAGCGGAGCTGAACGTCACGGCGATGTCCGTCTACTGGTACGTCGACACCAAGGACGACCTCCTCGAACTCGCCCTGGACCGGGTCTACGGCGAGGTGCGGCTGCCCGACCCGGAGGGCGAGGCGGACTGGCGCGACCAACTGGGGGCGCTGGCCCGGGAGTACCGGGCGCTGCTGGTGCGCCACGCGTGGCTGTCACCACTGGCCGGCAGCTTCCTCAACATCGGGCCCAGATCCCTGGAGTTCTCCCGGGCCGTCCAGCGCGTCATCCGCCGATCGGGCCTGCCCGCGTACCGGGTGACGAGTGCGATCTCGGCGGTCTTCCAGTTCGTGTACGGCTACGGCACCATCGAGGGCCACTTCCTCGCCCGGGTCGCCGAGTCCGGGATGACCGCGGACGAGTACTTCCAGCAGTCTCTGCGCGACTCGACGCAGGCCCCGGGGCCGAACGCCGCCGAGGTCCTCGCCGAGTCCCGGCGGATCATGGCGGCGCGCGGCGGTGACACGGTGGCGGAGATGCTGGAGCGTGACTTCGACCTCGCCCTGGAGCTGCTGGTCGCGGGCATCGAGGTGATGGTCGAGCGGGGGTGAGACGCCGAAGGGGACGCGGTGTCCGTCGGGGGTGAGGCGCCGAAGGGGACGCGGTGTCCGTGCCGTCCGGCCCCACCCCGCCGGCAGCGCCGTGCCCTGCACCGGCTGGATGTCCGGCACCACCCGCAGCGTCGTCCCGACGTCGGCGATCCCGGCCCGCGCGACCTGGTCGTCGTGCACGGCGAAGTCCTCGCGCCGCAGCCGGGCCGTCGCCCGGAACGCCGCCCGGGTGCCGCCCCACGGGTCGGGGCCGGTGCCCAGGCGGGCCGGGTGGGCCGGGTCCAGGCCGACCGGCCGTACCTCGCCGTGCAGACCCGGCTCGCCGTGGACGCTCCGGCGGCCGGTCCCGCCCGGGTCGGTCCGGTGGAGCGGTAGGTGATCCCGGGAAGCGCTCGGCGTCCAGGAAGTCCGCTGACCACAGAAGGGCGTCCCGCGTGCTGCATACCGCAACTAGCATGCCGTCGCCGTCGCCGTCGCCGTCGCCGTCGCCGTCGCCGACGGGCGGGTCGGCGTCGGCACCGGCCGCCGTGGCGACGCCGGCGAGCCGCTGCGGGGCGGGCCGGCCGTCCGTGGCCTGCGTGGCCGTCACCGCACCGGCCGGGACCGGCTCCGCGACGGCAGCGGCGGGGCGGCGGCAGCGGCGGACTCGGCCGGGGCGGGGCCGCCAGTGGTCCCGGTGGTCCCGGTGGTCCCGGCGCCCTCCGCGGCCTGGGCCAGGGCGCCGGAGGTGCGCAGCGGAACCTCCTTGATGAACAGCGTCACCAGGACGGCGAGGGCGGCGATCGGAGTGACGTAGAGGAAGATGTCGGCGATGCCGTGCCCGTAGGCGCTCTCCAGCCAGGTGCGGATGCCCGGGGGCAGCAGATCCATGTCCGGGATGGCGCCCCCGCCCGCACTGCCGGCGGCCGCCGCCTGTTCCTGCGGGCTGAGCTGTCCGATGGTGTCCTGGGCATGGTGAGCGATCCGGGTCGACATGACGGAGCCGAGCACCGAGACGCCCACCGCGCCGCCGAGCGACCGGAAGAAGGTCACGACGGAGGAGGCCGCACCCAGGTCGGTCGGGGCGACCTGGTTCTGGGTGCACAGCACCAGGTTCTGCATCATCATGCCGACGCCGAGTCCCATCAGCGCCATGAAGATCGCGATGTGCCAGTACGGCGTGTCGTAGCGCATCGTGCCCAGCAGCCCGAGGCCCGCGGTCAGCAGCACACCGCCCGCCAGCAGCCATCCCTTCCACCGGCCGGTGCGGGTGATGACCTGCCCGGAGACCGTGGACGACACGAACAGGCCGCCGATCATGGGGATGGTCATGACGCCGGACATGGTCGGGGACTTGTCCCGGGCCAGCTGGAAGTACTGGCTGAAGTAGACGGTGCCCGCGAACATCGCCACGCCGACGAAGAGGGAGGCGAGCGAGGCCAGCGTGATGGTGCGGTTGCGGAACAGCCGCAGCGGGATGATCGGTTCGCTCGCCCTGCTCTCGACGAGCACGAAGACCAGCGCGAGCGCGATCGCGCCGCCGACCATGGTGTACGTCTGCCAGGACAGCCAGGCGTACTTGTCGTCGGCGAAGGTGACCCAGACCAGCAGCAGGGAGACGGCCGCGGTGACGAAGAAGGCACCGGCCCAGTCGACCTTGACCCGGCGCCTGACCACCGGCAGGTGCAGCGTCTTCTGCAGCACGATCAGCGCGATCACCGCGAACGGCACGCCGACGTAGAGGCACCAGCGCCAGCCCAGCCAGCTGGTGTCGGTGATGACCCCGCCCAGCAGCGGGCCGCCGACGGTGGCCACGGCGAAGGTCGCGCCCAGATAGCCGGAGTAACGGCCGCGCTCCCGCGGGGAGATCATCGCGGCCATGATGATCTGCGCCAGGGCGGACAGACCGCCCGCGCCCAGGCCCTGGATGGCCCGCGCGGTGATCAGCATCCCCGGGTTCTGCGCCAGACCGGCGACCACCGAGCCGACGACGTAGACGACCAGGGCTGTCTGGACCAGGGCCTTCTTGCTGACCAGGTCGGCGAGCTTGCCCCAGAGAGGGGTGGAGGCCGTCATCGCCAGCAGGGATGCGGTGACGACCCAGGTGTAGGCGCTCTGGCCGCCGCCGAGGTCCTTCACGATCTCGGGAAGCGCGTTGGTGACGATGGTCGAGGACAGGATGGCGGCGAACATGCCGAGCAGCAGCCCGGAGAGCGCCTCCATGATCTGCCGGTGCGTCATCGGAGCGCTCCCGGAGGGGCTTCCCCCGTGCTTGGTATGGGCCCGCACACCGGCCGGTGTGGTCGTTGCCATGGACTTCCTTTGCTACGTGGTGATCGCGGGTGTACGGGTGGACTGCTCGGCGCGGCAGTCGTCGAAGCTCGCCCGGAGCCTGGCCATCAGCCGGGTGAGCTGGCCGAGCTCGTCGTCGGTCCAGTCGCCGAGGCGGTGCGCGAGCAGCTGCGTGGTGCGCTCGGAGAGCTCGTCGAGCCGGGCCCGTCCCGCGGGGGTCAGCCGCAGGATGCGTGAACGCTTGTCGGCGGGGTCGGGGGAACGTTCGATCAAGGTCTGTTCCGCGAGGTGCGCGACGTGCCGGCTGGTCACCGACACGTCCACGGCGAGCAACTCGGCGAGCTTGCTCATGCGCATGTCCCCGTGCCGGTCCAGCAACGTCAGCACGGCTGCGGAGCCGCTCGGACAGTCGGCCGGCAGGATCCGGCCCAGCTCCCGCTTCACCGCGCCGAAGGCGCTGAGCTGGCGGGCCAGTTCCTCGTACCGCGCCGGTCCCGCCATGCGCACCTCCTGTGGTTGTTGCTTAGGGCAACCATAGAAGCATTTAGTTGCTACAGGCAAATAAATGAGCGGGGTGTGCGCTAAAAAGTTGGCAAAGGCAAGTATTGCCCCAGTAAACGCCCAGGTGGCACGGGAGGGTGCCGCATCGCAGTGGCGTACGGAGGTGTCATCAGAGGTGCCCGGCCCCTCACCGGACCCGCACCGGACCCCCGCTTGGGCCCTCCCCGCGGATTCGCTAGGGTCTCGGGCCATGGCTAACAACCAGGGCCCCCAGGGCAATCACGACCCCGCTGGCAGCACCCAGATGTTCCGCGCGTTCGTCGACGAGGGCGCCCCCCGGTCCGGCCGGTCGGCCCCTGCCCCGGCCGGACCCCGGATCGGCCTGATCATCGGCGTCGTCGCCGCAGTGGCGATCGTCGCGGCAGTGGCCTGGCTGGCGCTGGCATAGCCGGAGCGCCGTCGGGCGACACCGGCGGCATGCCCTCCCCATGACGCCGCCGCGGATCCCGTGGAGGGAGCCGCGGCGGGCGTGTGACCGGGTCGGTGTCACCCCGGCAGTGAGGCCGGTCGGGCCGTCGGGTCGCGAGGCCGGTCGGGCCGTCAGACCGTGAGGCCGGTCGGACCGTGAGGCCGGTCGGACCGTGAGGCGGTCTGGCTGTCGGGTCGTAGGGGTAAGGGTGCCTGACCGCGGGCCGCGCGTCCGTCAGTCGGAGATCAGGCCCTCGCGGAGCTGGGCCAGGGTGCGCGTCAGCAGGCGCGAGACGTGCATCTGGGAGATCCCGACCTCCTCGCCGATCTGTGACTGCGTCATGTTGGCGAAGAAGCGCAGCATGATGATCCGCCGCTCCCGGGGCGGGAGCTTGGCCAGCAGCGGCTTGAGGGACTCGCGGTACTCCACGCCCTCCAGCGCCGTGTCCTCGTAGCCCAGCCGGTCCGCGAGCGAGCCCTCGCCGCCGTCGTCCTCCGGGGCCGGGGAGTCCAGCGAGGAGGCCGTGTAGGCGTTGCCGACCGCCAGGCCGTCGACGACGTCCTCCTCCGACACCCCCAGCACGGCGGCCAGTTCACCGACCGTCGGCGAGCGGTCCAGCTTCTGCGACAGCTCGTCACTGGCCTTCGTCAGCGCCAGGCGCAGCTCCTGCAGCCGGCGCGGCACCCGCACCGACCACGAGGTGTCCCGGAAGAACCGCTTGATCTCGCCGACCACCGTCGGCATCGCGAACGTCGGGAACTCCACGCCCCGTTCGCAGTCGAAGCGGTCGATCGCCTTGATCAGCCCGATGGTGCCGACCTGGACGATGTCCTCCATCGGCTCGTTGCGCGAGCGGAACCGGGCCGCGGCGTAGCGCACCAGCGGGAGGTTGAGCTCGATCAGGGTGTCCCGGACGTAGGCACGCTCCGGGCTGTCCTCGTCGAGTGCGGCGAGCCGCAGGAAAAGGGAGCGGGACAGGGTGCGGGTGTCGATGGCTGCCGTGGCCGGGGCGGCGGGAGCCGGCCCGGATTCGAGGGACGGGACGTCATCGATGGGGCCGAGCGCGTCGAGCGCGTCGGGCGCGGTCTCGCTCTCCGCGAGTGCGAGCACCTTCGAGCTGCCCTGGTCTGCGGACATGCCACCCCCTTTGGGTCGCGGGACGGTCGCGGCGCGCGTCCCCACCTCGAGAACGCAGCCTTCACCTGAATACCGGAGCCGGGGCCCCGGCAAACGCGCTTCCGGCAGAATGTCACATGTCGGCAACACGCTGTAGTGACATGTCGACATCCGATACATGAATCGCCCCTGGAAACAGGGGGTCTGACGATCCCTCGGGGCCGTGGTGTCGGCAACGCCCCTGGTCGGCGATTCGCTCCCGCCGGTGATCACTCGCTCAAGTTTGCGGTCGAGCGCGGGGTGTTGTGCACCGGCGCCGTGCACCGACGGAATGCGCCGAGGTCATGCATCGATCCGGTTCGCGGACCGCAACCGCTGGAAGCTGCGCGCGAGCAGCCGTGAGACGTGCATCTGGGAGACCCCGAGCTCCGCGCTGATCTGCGACTGGGTCAGGTTGCTGTAGTAGCGCAGCAGCAGGATCCGCTGCTCCCGCTCCGGGAGCTGGACCAGCAGGTGGCGGACCAGGTCGCGGTGCTCGACCCCGTCCAGCGCCGGGTCCTCGTAGCCGAGCCGGTCGAGCAGTCCGGGCAGCCCGTCGCCCTCCTGTGCGGCCTCCAGCGAGGTGGCGTGGTACGAACGCCCGGCCTCGATGCAGGACAGCACCTCGTCCTCGGTGATGCGCAGCCGCTCGGCGATCTCGGCGGTCGTCGGGGTGCGTCCGAAGGCGGTGGTCAGATCCTCGGTCGCGCTGTTGACCTGCACCCACAGCTCGTGCAGCCGACGCGGCACGTGGACGGTGCGGACGTTGTCCCGGAAGTATCGTTTGATCTCGCCGACCACCGTCGGCATCGCGAAGGTCGGGAACTGCACGCCCCGGTCCGGGTCGAAGCGGTCGATGGCGTTGATCAGCCCGATGGTGCCGACCTGGACGACGTCCTCCATCGGCTCGTTGCGGGAGCGGAAGCGGGCGGCGGCGTAGCGCACCAGCGGGAGGTTGGCCTCGATGAGCGCCCCGCGCACCCGGTCGTGCTCCGGGGTGCCGGGCTGGAGCTCCTTGAGTTCGGCGAAGAGCACCTGCGTCAGGGCCCGGGTGTCGGCTCCGCGCCGGCTGCGGCCACTGCGCTGGGGTGCGGCTTCCCGGGGCGGTGCTTCCTGGGGCGGTGCCTCCTGGAGCGGCGTTCGAGGCGCAGTACTGGCCGGCACGGTCAACTCCACCTCGTATCCGTCAACTCATCCGTCAAAAGCGGTCATAGCATCACAAGACATGTCCACTGTGTGCAAGCACCGCATAACGCCGTGTTGTGTGCAAGATGCGCTATAAACGGGCATAAAGCACAATTAGCCCCTCTTCGGATCGGCGAGGGGCCGGGAGTCGGATACGGCCGAGCGGGGATCGGGGGAATGAGACGCGGAGAGGCGGGAGCAGTGGTCCGGACAGGAGTGCGGTGCGGAGGGGGCGGGCGCGCCGGTACGGACAGGGGGTGAGCTGCGGAAGGGGCGGGCGCGGTGGCCCGGACAGGGGATGCAGTGTGGAGGGGGATGGCGCGGTGCCCGGGCGCGGGACGGTGCGCGGCGGTGCGCCGGTGGGGGGCTGCCGGTGGGGGCTGCCGGAGGCGGGCTCAGAACTCGTAGTCGGCGACCACCCAGGTGGCGAACTCCCGCCACAGGGCGACGCCCGCCTGGTGCGCCGGGTGCTCCAGGTAGCTCTTCAGCGCGTCCGCGTCGTCCACGGCGGAGTTGATGGCGAAGTCGTACGCGATGGGCCGGTCGCTGATGTTCCAGCCGCACTCCCAGAAGCGGAGCTGAGGGATCTGCCCGCCGAGCGCCCGGAAGGCCTCGACGCCCTTCACCACACGCGGGTCGTCGCGCTCGACGCCCTCGTCGAGCCTGAACAGGACCAGGTGCCGGATCATCACTTACCTCCGTTGGCGATCCACGTCATGAAGTCGCCGATGGCCTTGGCGGCGTCGGATATGCCCTCGAACCCTATCTGTACGTAGTCGGCCGCCTTGGCCGGATCCGTGATGATCAGATACAGCGCGAAGACCACCAGTACGTAGACGGCGATCTTCTTCGCGTTCACCGCCACCGCGGCCTCCCCTGTCGCTGACGTCGCTGATGTCGCTGCCGAGCCCGAGTACCGCTCATGATCGCACGAAGGGCCCCGTCTCCCGACGAGGCCCTTCCCAAGCGGTAGCGGTGGGATTTGAACCCACGGTGACGGGTTACGCCACACTCGCTTTCGAGGCGAGCTCCTTCGGCCGCTCGGACACGCTACCGAGGGAGACCTTACAGCAAGGTGTCCAGTGGTCCGAAATCGATATGCGCGGGCCCCCGCCCGGTCACCGGTCGCCGCGGAAGAAGTCGGTGAGCAGCCGGGCGCAGTCGGCGGCGAGTACCCCCTCGATCACCTCGGGACGGTGGTTCAGCCGCCGGTCCCGTACGACGTCCCACAGGGAGCCGGCCGCGCCCGCCTTGTCGTCGCGGGCGCCGTAGACCACCCGGTCCACCCGGGACTGCACCAGTGCGCCCGCGCACATCGTGCACGGCTCCAGGGTGACGACGAGCGTGCAGCCGGCCAGCCGCCACGCCCCGAGCCGCTGGGCGGCCCGGCGGACGGCCAGCACCTCCGCGTGCGCGGTCGGATCGCCGGTGGCCTCGCGCTCGTTGTGCCCGGCCGCCAGCACCGTCGTACCGTCCGCGGACAGCACGACGGCGCCCACGGGCACGTCGCCGCCCGCGAGGGCCTGCCGCGCCTCGTCGAGGGCGAGCCGCATCGCGGGCCGCCAGGGGTCGCGCACCGGATCCGGGGAACCGGGGTCCCGGCCGGGTTCGGTCGGTGCGGTCAGCGGACGGTCTCCAGTACCTCGGAGGCGCCCAGGGCGTCGGCGATCCGGCCGAGGGCGTCCTCGGTCATCGAGCGCAGCTCCTTCTCGCCGACGCCCAGGTCCTCCAGGATCCCCGCGTCGCCCACCGGGGCGTGCGGCACCGCCGACTCGGCGGACCCGGCGTCCGGACCGTCGCCGTCGGCGCCGTCCTCCGGCTCGCCGTCCTCGGTGCCGTCGAGGTCGAGGGCGTCCAGGTCGGTGCCGTCGTCGCCGGGCTCGCGGCCCAGCAGCTCGTCGGTGAGCAGGATCTCGCCGTAGCTGCTGCGGGCCGCCGCAGCGGCGTCGGAGACATAGATGCGGGGGTCGTCCTCGCCGTCCACCCGGACGACGCCGAACCACCCCTCCTCCTGCTCGATCAGGACGAGCACCGTGTCCTCGTCGGGGGAGGCCTCCCGGGCAAGGTCGGCCAGGTCGGCCAGGGTCTCCACATCGTCGAGCTCTGTGTCGCTCGCTTCCCACCCGTCTTCGGTGCGCGCGAGCAGTGCGGCGAAGTACACCGTGACTCTCCCACTGGTCCTAGGCGTGCCGGTTGGCGGTCCCCCCGGCGGAGGTGTGCGGGCGGGGAGAGCGGGCTCCGAGCCCCACCCACTCGGAATCGTGGCAGAAACGAAGCCGTCAGGGGACGTCTTCGGCTCCCTGTGTCCGGCTGTTTCGACCACGGGCCCGTGGGGATGCCCCGGCGCCCGCCGGTGAACGCGTCCCCACGGGACTCACCAGCGCACTCGTTGCCGCCACGATCGGATCGTACGCGGATTCACCCGGAGCCCGTGCACGTCCGTACCGGGAACACCGGCGTGCCGCGCGATCTTCCCCGACAGGGCCGCATCGACTTGCCCAACGGGGCGCTACCAGCGGAACGTTCGCATCCGCATCGCGTGCCGCAGGCGGGCCGCCTTGGCGCGCCGCGGCTGCACCCGGTCCCGCAGCGCCCGGGCCTCCGCCAGTTCGCGCAGGAACTGCGCCCGGCGCCGGCGGCGCTCGCCGTCCGGGTCGCTCCCCGGCTCCGTCGGCTGCTGCGCCGGTCGCCTGGTGGGCGGACCCGTCCGAGGCACCTGCCCCGGCCCCTCGCGCGGGGGCCGCGGGGACGGCGTGTCGTGGAATTCCCGGTCCGGCACAGTCTCACCACCCAGCCCGCACAGCGTCCGTCCCTCCCACCTTCCCCCGGACGGGTGGTTCGACGCCAGCGAGCGGGTGAAGGCCGCGACCCGGGCTTGCCCCGGCGCGGGGACGCCGGGGCATCCCGGCCCGGTTACTGTGGGGGACATGCGTCTCCACGTCGTCGACCACCCCCTGGTCGCCCACAAGCTCACCACGTTGCGCGACCAGCGCACCGACTCCGCGACCTTCCGCCGTCTCGCCGACGAGCTGGTCACCCTGCTCGCCTACGAGGCCACGCGCGACGTGCGCACCGAGCAGGTCGACATCCGGACGCCGGTCGAGCAGACCACCGGCGTCAAGCTCTCCCATCCGCGCCCGCTGGTGGTGCCGATCCTGCGCGCCGGGCTCGGCATGCTCGACGGCATGGTCCGGCTGCTGCCGACCGCCGAGGTCGGCTTCCTCGGCATGATCCGCAACGAGGAGACGCTGCAGGCCTCCACGTACGCGACCCGGATGCCGGAGGACCTCTCCGGGCGTCAGGTGTACGTCCTGGACCCGATGCTGGCCACCGGCGGCACGCTGGTCGCGGCCATCCAGGAGCTGATCAAGCGCGGTGCCGACGACGTGACCGCCGTGGTGCTGCTGGCCGCGCCCGAGGGCGTGGAGGTCATGGAGCGCGAGCTGGCCGGGACACCGGTGACGGTCGTGACGGCCTCGGTCGACCAGCGGCTCAACGAGCACGGCTACATCGTGCCGGGCCTCGGCGACGCGGGGGACCGGATGTACGGGGCGGCCGAGTAGACGGGCCGAACAGGCGGGCCGAGTACGCGGGCCGTACGGCCCGGTGGAGTGGACGGGCCGAACAGGCGGGCCGAGTATGCGGGCCGAGTATGCGGGCCGTACGGCCCGGCGGAGAACGCGGGCCGTACGGCCTAGCCGAGTCGGTGGGCGAGGCCCGTCCGGCTTCACGGTGGCCGGGCCGGCAGGCCGGCCATGGAGGTCCTGCCGGGGCCGGGCAGCCGGACGCGCCTCGCCGGTCAGCAGCCCTTTCCGGCGGCGGTGGCCGTCGGCTTCGGGGCCGCCGCCTTGGCCAGCGCCGCGTCGGCGTCCACCTTGGCCGCCAGTCCCTTGAAGCCGTTGCCGAGGATCAGGTCCACCGCCGATCCCTTGCGGGCGGCGTCGGTGCGCTGTTCGGCGGCCGGGAGCTGGGTGCCCAGCACGGGCAGTGTGGTCTTCAGGCCGGTGGCCGGGCCGAGCAGGATCCCGGCGCCCGCGACCTTCTTGTCGAACTCCTGGGGCGCGTTGGCCACGTCGCCGATGCGGAAACCGCGCTTCTTCAGCTCGTCGGCGGTCTGCTGGGCCAGACCGCTGCGGGTCGTGGCGTTGAGCACGTTCACGGTGACCTGGCCGGGCTCGGGCAGCGCGGTGAGGGCGGGGGAGGCGGCGGCCGGGGACGCCGACGCCCTGGCCGGAGCGACCGGGCAGCCGTCCTTGGCGCCGGCCGCGGAGGCCTCGTCACCGCCGGTGAAGACGTCGATGAGCTGGAGCGTGCCCCAGCCGAGCAGGCCGAAGGCGGTCACACAGGCCACGACGAGCACTCCGAGCCTGCCGCGCCTCCGGGGCGGGCGCATCCGCGGGTACTTGTCCCCCGTGATCCGGTACTGGCCGCCCATGCCGGGGGGAGTCAGCATGCTCATGAGCGCAGCGTAGTGCGCGCGGGCGGCGCTGCCTACTAGATGATCATTCGATGTTGCGCCGACTCGCCCAATCGCCACCCGAAAGGGGCGGTTGCGGGCTCGCGCGGGCCGTCCGGTGAGGGAAGGGGGGAGCCGTCGGGCGGTCCCCCGTAGTCGGCTCTGCGGGGACCGGTCGGTTCACGGCTGGATCGGTCGGCGACTGCCCGGGCCGTTCGGTGACCGCCCGGGCCGCTCGGCGACCGCAGGAATCAGCTGGCGACGGCGACCGACGGGATCAGCCGGTGACCGAAGGGATCAGCCGGTGACCGAAGGGATCAGTCGCTGACGGACTGCGGCGCAGCCGGGATCAGTCGAGCTCGAGGACGCGGGCGTGCAGTACCTGGCGCTGCTGGAGAGCCGCGCGGACCGCGCGGTGCAGGCCGTCCTCCAGATACAGGTCGCCCTGCCACTTCACGACGTGCGCGAAGAGGTCGCCGTAGAAGGTGGAGTCCTCTGCGAGGAGCGTCTCCAGGTCGAGCTGCTGCTTCGTGGTGACGAGCTGATCGAGGCGGACCGGGCGCGGCGCCACGTCCGCCCACTGCCGGGTGCTCTCCCGGCCGTGGTCGGGGTACGGCCGGCCGTTTCCGATGCGCTTGAAGATCACACGGAAAGCCTACCGGCCCAGTCGTCCCGGGCGCAGCCATGGCGACGGAGTACGGCGCCGAAAAAGACGCAGTAAAGCCGGGCAAACGGGAACAGGGGCTCGAGAGGAACGACCCCGAGGCCGTCCCGTCCTGTCCCGTACTCGTCGGCACCGCACGGCGGAGACGGGGTGAAGGGAGCCGGTCCGCCCCCGCCGTGCCCGCGGATCAGTCGCGCTTGCGTTCTTCCACGACCTGACGGAGCTGTTGGCCCCGATCGCTCTGCCCGACCTGCCCGACCTGCTCGACACGGTCGCGGGGGTCGATCTGGTGGCGGGGCTGTGGGTCCGGCTCGGGCCGGGCCGGCTCGGCGGGTGCGCTGCGGGTGGCCTCGGCGCGCAGCAGGGCGCGCATGACGGCATAGGGGTCCTTGAGCATGGGCGGTACTTCCTTTTCCGTGCGTCGGGCTGAGGGACCGGTCGGGTAGCCGGTCCGGTCAGCAGCGCAGGACCACCGAACGCAGGCCGCGCAGGAAGTACGGCGGTCCCGGCGGCGGCACGGCGGCCAGGCGCCGGTCGGTGCGCGTGGGTGCGCGGTCGGCCGGGAACGAGGGTCCGGGGTGCCGGGGTGCGCCGCGGCGCCGGACGGTCCGGGCGGGGGCGCGCAGGGCGGTGTCGAAAGGCTCGTACTCCAGGACCTGGCCGCCACCGCCCTCGGCGGACACCACCGCGGTCGGCCCCGACTGGGCCTGCGCGGACGTGCCGGGCAGCAGCAGCACCAGCGCGAGTACCAGTATCCGTACCAGCCCCCGCGACCGGGCACGTCGGCGTCCGGCGCGGGCGGTGGCGGGCGGTGGTACGCGGCTCACGTCAGGTCGTCTCCCCGTGTGGCACCCGGGGACCGTCGCGCCGGGCGGAGAACCGCCCGCTCGGCGTACCGCCGGATGGGAGAAGGGTGCCGTTCACAGCGTGTGCGGGACCTGCCGGGCGCGGGTGCGGATCCGGACGGCGGTGGCGATCTCGACCACGCCGACCGCGACGAGCCAGCAGCCGGCCAGGACGGTGAGTACGGCGACGGACTCGAACGGAGAGACGATCAGCACGATCCCGGCGAGAGCGGAGACGACACCGAGGAAGATCTGCCAGCCGCGGGCGGGCATCGCCGGGTCCTGGGCGGCGGCGATGGTCTGGGTGATGCCGCGGAACAGCCAGCCGATGCCGATGAACAGGGCGAGCAGCAGCACCGACTGGAGCGGGCCGCGGAAGCAGAACAGGCCCAGGAGGACGGAGAGCACGCCGCTGACGAAGGCCAGCACGCGCAGCGACGTCGTCCGGTGCGTGCCGAACGCGGCGGCCAGCTGGAGAACGCCGCTGATCAGCAGATACAGGCCGAAGAGCACCCCGGCGACGCGCAACGAGGCGCCCGGCCAGACCAGTACCAGCACGCCCAGCGCGAGCGAGGCGATGCCGGTGAGCAGGACGGTCTGCCAGGCGGCCCGGGACAGCAGGTGCAGCGGCCCCTCGATGGGCGGCTCGGGCTCGTGCGGCCCGGCCGGCGGTGTGTGACGGGCGTGGACCCTGCGGTCGTCGTCCCCCGTGCCCCGGGGGAACCCGCTCGGCGGCTCGGTCATGCCCCATGCTTGGCGGGTGGCGGAGGGCCCCGCCACCCGGGGGCGGCCAAGCGGGGGGCAACGGGCGTATGCCGCGCGGCTGCTCCGGCATCTACGGGTGCGGCCGGCGCGCCCCGGCGAGTGCGAGACCTGCACACCGATCGCCATCCGGGCGACGGACCGGAGCGGTGCGCGGACTCTGTCGTCTCCGGACGGTGCGGGGCGGCTGCGCGGGCTCCGCGCTCTTCCGGCGGGTGGGCGGTGCACCGGTGCCACCGCGTCCCGGCGGGTGGGGTGGTGCGCCGGCTTCACCGCGTCCCGGCGGGTGGGTTGGGTGTGCGGGGTCCGTCGTTCCGGCGGGTGGTGCCTACGCTCCGCCGCCGCCCGGAGGGCGGGACGCCTTCGCGGCCTTCGCTGCTTTTGCCGCCGCCTTGATCTCCTGCTTGTGGGCCCGCACCTTGGCCAGGGACTCGGGCCCGGTGATGTCGGCGACGGAGCGGAAGGCGCCCGGTGCGCCGTAGTCGCCCGCCGCCTCCTGCCAGCCGTCGGGTCGGACCCCGAGCCGCTTGCCCAGCAGGGCCAGGAAGATCTGGGCCTTCTGCCTGCCGAAGCCCGGCAGATCCTGGAGCCGCTTCAGCAGCTCCCTGCCGCTGCCGACGCCCCGCCACACGGCCTCGGCGTCACCGTCGTAGGTCTCGACCAGGTACTGGCAGAGCTGCTGGATGCGCCCGGCCATCGACCCCGGGTAGCGGTGCACGGCGGGCTTGGCCGAGAGCAGCGCCGCGAACTCCTCGGGGCCGTACCGGGCGATCTCGTGGGCGTCCAGGTCCTCGGCGCCCATCCGCCGGGCGATGGTGGAGGGGCCCTTGAAGGCCCACTCCATCGGGATCTGCTGGTCCAGCAGCATGCCGACCAGCGCGGCGAGCGGACTGCGGCCGAGGAGCTCGTCGGCCTCGGGGTCCTGGGCGAGGTGCAGTGTGACGTCCATGACCCGATGGTCGCGCGGGTCGGCTCAGGTCGCGCGCCAGTAGCCGAGCGCGTTGACCCGCTGTTTGGGCAGGTCCAGCTCCTTGCGGACGTAGGCGGTCAGGGCGCGGGTGGTGGCCGTGTCGCAGGCGATCCAGACGTACGGGTCGGGGGTGTCCCGCAGCAGCTCGGGCAGGGCCTCTTTCACCTGGGCGACGAGATGGGCGCCGGCGTCGCGGCGGGGCACGGCGCGCACCTCGTGCCGGTCGGGGTCGGTGCGGAACGGCAGGCCGTCCAGTTCGTCGCCGGTGCCGCCCTCGAACCAGACCGTCGCGGGGGCCTGGTCCAGCGTGCCCAGCAGGGAGTTGAGAGCGGGCAGGGAGGCGGGGTCGGCGATGGCGAAGACATGCGAGGGCGCCGGCTCGGGGTGCTGGAAGCCGGTGCCCTGGACGGTCGCCTCGATGGTCTCGCCGGGCTTGACGGTCCGGGCCCAGTCACTGGCGCACCCCTCGTGCAGCGCGAACTCCAGGGTGAAGGTGCCCGCCTCCGGGTCGGGGTCGACCAGGGTGTAGGCGCGCTGGTGGGGCTTGCCCGCGTTGTGGAACCACAGTCGTACCCACATGGTGGGGTGGACGCCGGTCGCGGCGAGCATGCCGCCGTCGGTGAGATGCACGCGCCGGTAGTGCTCGGTGACGTCCTCGGCACCGGTCACGGTGAACTCGAAGTCCTTCGCGCGCATCAACTTGAGGACCGCGCCCTCCCAACCCCGCCCCTGCCCCATCTTTTCTTCACCCTTCACGTACTATTCGGCCACGACATTGACTTAGGTGAGCCTAACCTAAAGGAAAGTAGAGGCACAGGGGTGAGCGCCGAGAGATACCGCGACGCCTGGGGAATCCCGCATCTGCGCGCGGACAACGTGGACGAACTCGCCCGTGCCCAGGGCCGGGTCACCGCACGCGACCGGGCCTGGCAGCTGGAGGTCGAACGGCACCGCGCCCAGGGCACCTCCGCATCCTTCCTGGGCACCGCGGCCCTGCCCTGGGACCGCTTCGCCCGTCGTGCCCGGCTCGCCGACACCGCCCGCCGCTGCTTCACCGCCCTGGAGGAACGGGACCCGGAGACGGCAACCTGGGTGCGAGCGTACGTCGACGGAGTGAACGAGGGACTGGAGAGGCTGCGCCGGACGGCGGCGCCGGAGTGCCGGACGGCGGCGACGGGAGTGACCGGGCCGACCGGGTCGACGGGGGTGACCGGGCCGACCGGGTCGACGGGGGTGACCGGGCCGACGGAGCCGACGACGGTGGCCGGAAACCGCTCCTCCGGGTTCGCGCGCACCGGTCTCGCCCCCGGCCGCTGGGAGCCCTGGACCCCGCTCGGCGTCTGGCTCGCCACCCATGTCCTGTTCGCCGGGTTCCCGGCCAAGCTCTGGCGCGAGCAGGTCGTGGAGCACCTCGGCCCGGAGGCCGTCGCCCTGTTCGCGACCGACGGACCCGGCACCGCCGGAAGCAACGGCTGGCTGGTGAGCGGCGAGCGCACCGTGACCGGGCACGCGCTCATCGCCGGAGACCCGCACCGCTTCGTCGAGGATCCCGGCGTCTACCAGCAGATCCACCTGTCCTGCCCGGAGTTCGACGTCGTCGGCCTCGCCGTGCCCGGAGTCCCCGGCATCGCCCACTTCGGCCACGCCGGCCCGGTCGCCTGGGCCATCACCAACGCCATGGCCGACTACCAGGACCTCTACCGCGAGCGGCTGCGGCGCACCGGCGCCGGAATCGAGGCGCTCGGCCCCGACGGCGGCTGGCACCGCGCCGCCCGGCACACCGAACGCGTCCAGGTCGCCGGGGAGGAGGACATCGAGGTCGAGGTGATCGAGACCGACCGCGGCCCGGTGATCGCCGGCGGTCCCGAGGGCCTCGACGACGGCACCCCGGTCGCGCTCAGCCTGCGCTGCCCGCCCCGCGTCACCGGCGACCTCGGCTTCAGCGCCCTGCTGCCGCTGCTGCGGGCGCGCCGGGTCGCCGACGTGGACCGTGCCCTGGACGCCTGGGCGGAGCCGGTCAACGTGGTGCAGGCCGCCGACACCGAGGGCGGACTGCTGCACCGGGTCGCGGGCCGGGTGCCGGTGCGCGCCGAGGCCAACCGAACCCGGCTGGTCCCGGCCTGGGAGCCCGGCCACGCATGGCAGGGCTGGCACGAGCCGCCGCGCGCCGGACTCACCGGGGACGGTATCGCGGTCATGGCCAACCAGCGCGGCCCGGCCGCCCCGCTCGGCGTCGAGTTCGCCCCGCCGCACCGCGCCGACCGCATCGCCGAACTGCTGGCCGGCAAGGACCGCTGGTCGGCCGCCGACATGCCGGCCATCCACACCGACACCCACCTGGCCTCCGCCGGCCCCCTGCTGGACCGCCTCGCCGCCCTGGACGACCTCACCCCCGGCGCCGACGCCCTCCGCGGCCGGCTGCTGGCCTGGGACCGCCGGATGGACGCCGCCAGCACCGAGGCCGCCGAGTACGCGGCGCTGCGCAGTGCGGTCGTACGACGGCTGGCGGCCGAGCCGGTGTTCGCCCCGCTCGCCGAGGCCCCCGCCTACCCGGAGGTGCTCCAGCCCTGGCTGGCGCTGCTGCCGCGGATCGCCTTCGCCCTCGAGCACCTGCTGCGCGCCCCGGACCTGTACGGCGTCGACCGCACCGCCCTGATCCGCGCGGCGGCCGAGGAGGTGGCCGCGGGTCCGCCGTCCGGGACCTGGGGCGAGCGCCACCGCCTCGCCCCCTGGCGGGCGCTGCCCGCCGACCCGGCGTCCGAGGAACCCGGGCTCTCCGGCGACCACGACTGTGTGCTGTGCACCTCCGCCGTGCCCGGTCTCACCGACCGCGCGGCGCGCGGCCCGGCCGCCCGCTACGTCTGGGACCTGGCCGACCGCGGGGCCAGCCGCTGGGTCGTGCCGCTCGGTGCCTCGGGCGTTCCCGGCTCGCCCCATCACCGCGATCAGCTCCCCCTGTGGCTCACCGGCGCTCTCGTCCCGGTGGTCACCGACTTCGACCAGCTCACCGAGGAAACCGATGACTGACCCGATGCCCACCCCCACGCTCACCCCCACGGCCGCCCCAGCGCACGACTCGGCGCACGACCGGACGACCGCCCCGACGAACGAGACGTACTCCGCCCGGACCGCCGTGCACGAACAGGCGCTCGACGGCTTCGGCACGGTCCGTGTGCTGCCTCTGGACGCCGCGGCCGACGCCGAGGTGATCCACCGCTGGGTGAGCGAGGAACGGGCCGCGTTCTGGGGCATGAACGGCCTGACCCGCGATCAGGTGGCCGAGATCTACGCACACATGGACGCCCTCGACACCCACCATGCCTTCCTCGTCCTCAAGGACGGCGAACCGGCAGCCCTGCTCCAGACGTACGACCCGGCCGCCGACCGCGTCGGGGAGTGCTACGACGTCGAGCCCGGCGACATCGGCGCCCACGTCCTGCTCGCCCCCGCCGGCGCGGGCGGCGGGCGCCCCGGCTGGACGGCGGCGCTGGCGCTGGTACTGCTGGGCTACGTCCTGGTGGGCCTGGACAAGAAGCGGCTCGTGGTCGACCCCGACGTGGCCAACGAGAAGGCCGTCGCGCGCTTCCTGCGGCAGGGCTTCACCGCCGGGCCGGTGGTCGTGCTCCCCGAGGTCGATCTGCCCGACGTGTATCTGCCGGAGAAGAAGGCCCAACTCGCTTTCCTCCACCGGGAGGTAGTCTTCGGCGGGTGAGCCGGCCGACCCCGAAGGACCTCATCGCCCACTACGGCATGGAGCCGATCCCCCGCGAGGGCGGCCTGTACCGGCAGACCTGGGCCGGACCGGACCGCCCCGACGGACGCCCGGCCGGCACGGCGATCGTGGCCCTGCTGACCGCCCGCCCGGGCGACTGCTCGGCGCTGCACCGGCTGCCCACCGACGAGATCTGGCACCTCTACCTCGGCGACCCGCTCCACCTGCTGCTCCTCGCCCCCGACGGCACCGCGCGCACGGCCGTGCTGGGTCCGGACCTCCTGGGCGGGCAGCATGTCCAGCTCACCGTGCCGGCCGGCACCTGGATGGGCGCCCGGGTCGCGCCGGGGGGCGCGTGGACGCTGTTCGGCTGCACGATGGCGCCCGGCTTCATCGAGGCGGACTACGAGCACGGCGACCCGGCCGCCCTCACCGCGCGCTATCCGGAGCACGCGGACCGGATCGTGGAACTGTGCCGCCCATGAGTCTGCTGCAGGGCCAGGTCGTCCTGGTCACGGGCGCCGCCGGCGGCATCGGCCGGGGCATCGCGCTGCGGTTCGCCGAGGAGGGCGCGAACGTCGTGGTGCACTGCCGTACGGCGGTGGACGCGGCCCGGGATGTCGCCGAGCAGGTCCGGGCCCGTGGCGGCCGGGCCCTGGTGTTGCGAGCCGACCTCACCGACGAGGACGCCTGCCGGCGGCTGGTGGCGGACGCCGCGGAGTGGGGCGGCGACGGCGCGAGGGCCGTACGGGGCGGTGGCCGGGACGGCGACGGAAGGCCGGGCCGGGACGGCGACGGGAGCCCGGACCCGGGCGGCGGCGAGGGCGTCGGCCGGTTGACCGCGCTGGTCAACAACGCCGGCGTACAACCGGTGCGCGAACTGGCCGGGATGACGGCGGCCGAGTGGCGGGCCGTGGTGGACACCAACCTCACGAGCGCGTTCTCGTGCACCCAGGCGGCGGCCGAGGTGATTCGCCGCTCCGGCGGCGGCTCGATCACCCACATCGCCTCCATCGAGGCGGGCGCACCCGCACCGGCCCACGCGCACTACAGCTCCTCGAAGGCCGCGGTCGTCATGCACGCCCGCGCGGCGGCCCTGGAGTACGGCCCGTGGGGCGTCCGGGTCAACACCGTCTCCCCGGGGCTGATCCACCGGGAGGGCCTGGCCGAGGCCTGGCCGGACGGCGTACGGCGGTGGCGGGCGGCGGCGCCCACCGGTCGCCTGGGCCGCCCGGAGGACGTCGGCGACGCCTGCGTGTTCCTCGCCTCGCGGCTGGCATCCTGGGTGACGGGCCACGACCTGGTGGTGGACGGCGGGGTGACGGCACGCCCGTCGTGGTGAGGGACGGGCGGATGCCGATCCCCTGTGCTCCATCGGTCCGGCTCCCCTGTGCTCCATCGGTCCGGCTCCCCTGTGCTCCATCGGTCCGGCTCCCCTGTCCCGCATCGGTGCCCGCGCCCGTCCGGCCCCCGCGCCCGCGCGCTCAGTCGACCCCGCGCAACCGCTGTACGCCCAGCGCGCACACCCCGCACACCGCGCCCCACACCCCGTTGACCAGGAAGTGCGGGATCAGGGCCGCGGGCCGGGCCAGCGGCCCCTGGAGCTCGCCGGTCAGGACCGGGGACAGGGCCGCGCTGAGGACCAGCGAGGTCAGCGCGTACCCCACCCCGGCGGCGACCACGGTCAGCACCGGCTCGCGCACCCGGCTCAGGCCGACGGCGAGGATCCAGGTCAGCGTGATCACCACCGTGAGGAGCAGGGGCGCGAAGGGCCTGCCCAGCGCGTCGGTCAGTCCGGTGACCGAGAACAGCGGCCGCAGCATCGCGACGGCGGTCAGCAGGACCACCATCGGCCGGCTCAGCAGCCGCAGCCGGGCGGAGAGGGGAAGGCCGGTTCCGGGATCTGTGCTCATGGGGCCAGCGTCGGCGGCCGGTCCGCCCCGCGGCGTCGGCCGGCGGCCGACATCTGGCGTACTGCGCGGGTTGCGGCTCCCGGTGCCCGGCTACCTCCGGGGTTGCGGCGCCGCGGTGGCACGGTCCGCCGCACGGAGGACGGCACGGCGGGGCCGGGCTGCCTACGCTGGCCGCATGGTTTCCGTCGCGGTTCCCCGCCCGCGGCTGCCGCGCGGCCGTGCGGCGGACGCCGCCCTCGCCGGGGGCGTGCTCGTCCTGGTCGCCGTCGGCAGCCTGCGCTCGCTCCTCGGTGACCGGGAGGAACCCTGGGAGACCACCGCCCTCGCCTGGGGGCTGCTGGTGGCCGCCTGCGCCGCCCTGTACGGCTGCCGTCGCCACCCGGTGCCGGTCGCCACCTTCGTACTGGCCGCCACCATCGCGTACTACCTGATCAGCGCCTACGACGGCCCCCTCATGGTCGCCTTCGTCGTGGCCCTCTACCTGGTCGCGGCCCGGGGCCGGCTGCGGGCCGCGATCGTCCTGGCCGCACTCGGCCTGCTGCTCACCGGCACCGGCACGCTCCTGGGCAACCAGGACGTCAACGGCGTCGCGCTGTTCATGATGACCGGCTGGCTGGTGGGCGTGGTCGCGCTCGGCTGGGTGCGGCACAACCGCCTGGCGCTGGCCCGGGAGACGGAACAGCGCGCGGTGAGCGAGGAGCGGCTGCGCATCGCCCGCGAGCTGCACGACGTCGTCGGCCACCATCTCTCCCTCATCAACGTCCAGTCCGCGGCTGCGCTGCGCAGGCTGCACAAGGACCCGGAGAGCGGACCGCAGCGCGCCGAGGCCGCCCTCGACGCGGTCAAGGACGCCAGCAGGGAGGCGCTCCGCGAGCTGCGGACGACGCTGGGCGTGCTGCGGCAGGAGGGCGAGGCGGCGCCCACCGCGCCCGCAACCGGCGGGCTGGACCGGCTCCGGGAGCTGGTGGAACCGGCCCGCCTGGCCGGCCTGGAGGTCCGGGTACGCGGTGACGGCGCGGCGGCCCGCCGGCCGCTGCCCGCCGAGGTGGACCTGGCGGCGTACCGCATCGTCCAGGAGGCGCTCACCAACGTCGCCCGGCACGCCCACGCCACCGCCGTCACCATCCGCACCGGGCGGGAGCCGGGCCGGATCACCGTGGAGATCACCGACAACGGCCGCGGACCGGCCGCCGTCCCGGTCACCGGCGGCACCCCTGGCACGGGCATCAGCGGCATGCGGGAGCGCGCCCGGGCACTGGGCGGCGAACTGACCGCGGGCCCCGCCCCCGACGGCGGCTTCACGGTCCGCGCGACACTCCCGTGCCCGTCCGGGGCCGGCGACCGGTGGCCCGACGACCCGCGCAGCGCCGGACGATGACGGCGACGCCACGAGGACGAGGACGAGTACGAGGACGAGTACGAGGACGAGGACGATGGTGACGGCGCCGACGAGGAATGTCGCTGACGACGGTGAACGGTGACGACGAGGAATCCCACGGACGACGGTGAACGGTGACGATGGACATGATCAAAGTGGTGCTGGCGGACGACCAGCGCCTGGTGCGTGCCGGTTTCCGCTCGATCCTGGAGGACGAGGACGACATCGCCGTCGTCGGTGAGGCCGGCGACGGCGCCGAAGCGCTCACCGCCTGCCGGACGCTCCACCCCGACGTCGTCCTGCTGGACATCCGCATGCCCGGCGTCGACGGCCTCCAGGCGGCCCGCGACATCGCCGCCGACGCGCGCCTGGCCGACGTCCGTGTGGTCATCCTGACCACCTTCGACCTCGACGACTACGTGTACGGCGCGCTGCGCGCCGGTGCCACCGGCTTCCTGGTCAAGGACACCGAGCCCGAGGAACTGGTGCACGCCGTCCGCGTCGCGGCCCGCGGCGACGCCCTGATCAGCCCGTCCATCACCCGCCGCCTGATCGCCGAGTTCGCCGGCCGGGTCCGCCCACCCGAGCCCGGCCCGCGGCTGAACGCCCTCACCGACCGGGAGCGCGAGGTCATGCGGCTGGTCGCGGCCGGCCTGACCAACGACGAGATCGCCGCGAGCCTCGTACTGAGCCCCGCCACCGCCAAGACCCATGTCAGCCGCATCATGACCAAGCTGGACGCCCGCGACCGCGCCCAACTGGTTGTCCTGGCCTACGAGTCCGGGATGGTCAGACCGGGCTGGCTGCGCGAGTAGGCCCGAGGGGCTCCGTGCCGCCGTCGGACCGGCTTCGTGCCGCCGTCGGACCGGCTTCGTGCCGCCGTCGGAACGGCTCGCGCGGCCATCGGCGGACGGGTGCCGCGCCCGCCGTCGGACGGACCCGCAACCCCGGGCCTACGAGCGTCACCGCTCCGCAACCACAGGCGTACCCCGGATGCCCACCCCGGGCCGACGCCCGCCGGCACACCGGCGCCGGACGCTGCCGTCATGGACACCCACCGCATCACCAGCACCCCACCGGCGACGGCGGCGCCGCCCGCCGCGCCCGGTGTGTTCGGCCGCCTCGCCTCCTGGTCCCAGCGCCACCGCTGGGCAGCCCTGTTCCTCTGGGTCGTCGTGGTCGCCGTCATCACCGTCGGCGCGCAGAGCGCGGGCAGCGCGTACCGCAACGACTTCAGCCTCCCCGGCACCGACTCCCAGGCCGCCACCGATCTGCTGCAGCGGCACGGCTCGGCACACGCCGGGGACAGCGTGCAGATCGTCTTCCACGACGACGCCGGGCTGACCGGCGACCGCGCCACCGTCGAGGGCACCCTCGACCAGGTGCGCGAACTGCCCGGGGTCGCCGAGGTCCGCAGCCCCTACGCCGACTCCGCCGCCGTCTCCGAGGACGGCACCATCGGCTATGCGACCGTCGTCCTGGACGGCAGGGCGGAGGAGATCCCGAAGGAGGACGTCACCCGGCTGATCGACACCGCACGGGGCGCGGAGGGCGACAGGCTGGCCGTGGAACTCGGCGGCGAGGCGGTGCGCGGCGCCGAGGAGGGGGGCGGCGGCTCGGCCGAGGGCGCCGGCCTGCTCGCGGCGCTCGTCATCCTCGTCCTGCTCTTCGGCTCCCTGGTGGCCGCCGCCCTGCCGCTGGTCACGGCGCTGTTCGCGGTCGGCGGCGCGGTCGGCCTGATCACGCTGGCCTCGCACGTCTTCACCGTCGCCGACTTCACCCCGCCGATCATGATGCTGGTCGGCCTGGGCGTCGGCGTCGACTACGCCCTGCTGATCTTCTACCGCTACCGGCACGAACTGCTGCGCGGCGCCGATCCGGGCACGGCCACCCGCACCGCACTGGACGCCGCCGGCCGCACCGTCTTCTTCGCCGGCTGCACGGTCATCATCGCGCTGCTCGGCCTGGTCGCCCTGGGACTCGGCGCGCTGCAGGGCGTGGCGCTGGCCGTCGCGCTGACCGTGCTGGTCACCATGGCCGCCTCACTGACGCTGCTGCCCGCACTGCTGTCGCTGTGCGGCGCGCGTATCCAGCGGCACGTCCGCAAGCACGCGGCGAAGGCGGAGGCCAAAGGGGTGGCCGAAGGCCGTCGTTGGCGCCGGCTGGCCACCGCGGTGCAGCGCCGACCGCTGCCCGCGCTGCTGGCGGCGACCGTCGCCCTGCTGGCTCTGTCCGCCCCCGCCCTGGACATGCGCCTGGGCTTCGCCGACGCGGGCAACGACCCGGCGACGTCCACCAGCCGCCAGGCCTACGACCTGCTCGCCGAGGGCTTCGGCCCCGGCTTCAACGGGCCCCTGGTCGTGGTGACCGACGGCGGCGACATTTCGGCGACGGCGCTGCGCGGCACACTCACGGACACCGCCGGCATCGCGGCGGCGACCCCGCCGCTGCCCTCCGCCGACGGTGAGATCGCGACGGTCATCGCCTTCCCGACCACCGCACCCCAGGACGAGCCGACGGCCGACCTGGTGCACACCCTGCGCGACGACGTCCTGCCCGGCCTGTCCGACCGCACCGGCGCCACGTATCTGATCGGCGGCCCCACGGCAGCGGCCCAGGACTTCGCCGACTCGGTCGCGGACCGGATCCCGCTCTTCGTGGCGATCGTGGTGGGCCTGTCGGCGCTGCTGCTCCTGATGGTCTTCCGCTCCGTCTGGATCCCGCTGAAGGCCGCCGTCCTGAACCTCCTGTCCATCTCGGCCGCGCTCGGCGTCATCACCCTGGTCTTCCAGCACGGCTGGTTCGGTGTGCAGCCGGGCCCGGTGGAGGCGTTCATCCCGGTGATGATCTTCGCGATCGTCTTCGGGCTCTCCATGGACTACGAGGTGTTCCTGGTCGCCCGCATCCACGAGGAGTGGGAACGCACCCGTGACCCCGCCCTCGCGGTCCGCGAGGGTCTGGCCGCCACCGGCCGGGTCATCACGGCCGCCGCGGCCATCATGATCGTCGTCTTCGCCGCGTTCGTCCTGAGCCCGAGCCGGATGCTCCAGCAGTTCGGCCTGGGCCTGGCGACCGCGATCCTGCTGGACGCCGTGGTGATCCGCTGCCTCGTCGTCCCCGCCGTCATGCACCTCCTGGGCCGCCACGCCTGGTGGCTCCCGGCTCCGCTGGCCCGCCGCCTGCCGCGCCTGACCCTGGAGCCGCCGTCGCCGAAGTGACCGCCCGCGGCACGGACGCCCGGACCCGGCAGCCGCCTGCGTCAGCAGACCCTGCCGGGTGCGCCGCGGCCACGGAGCCACGGGGCAGGTGGCGGGCGGTGCCGGGCGGGTCGGACGGCTCCGGACGGGGGTGAATGAGACCAGGACCGAGACCGGAACAGAGTGCCGGTCACACCTTCTTGACGACGATCGACCCCGGAACCAGCTTCTCCAGGTCGTCCACGTCCGAGGTGAAGACGGTGACCTGCCCCTTCTGCCGGCGCGCGATGACGGCGAGCACCGCGTCGACCGCGTACTTGTGACCATGCAGCTTGGCATCTGCCAGCAAACGGCGGGCCTGACGGGCCTCGTCCTTTCCGATGCCGGCGACTCTGAGCCGCGAGAGCACCCAGTCCCAGCGTTGCTCGGTGGTTCTGCCGTCGTACGCCTCGATCAGCGGCATCGGAGATGTCACCACCTCGGCTTCACCTCCGGCCGCGAGGTCGAGCCATGCGATCATCTTCCGTTCGCCGCGCACGGCCAGGGACAGGGCTTCGCAGCCGAGTACGAAGACGCGCAGCGGGCGCCGCCCGGCTCACCGGCCCGCTTCTTCACGCGGCCTCTCCCGCGCCGTGCGTTCCGGCGGCGCGACGGCGCTCGTGCTCGGCGTCGAGCTCCTCCAGTTCCTCGAAACGCTGCGATGCGCCCTCCTTCGGTGAGCGGGCCGTGTTCCTCCTGCAGCCAGTCGGACAGTTCCCGCAGCCGGTCCCGGTCCCGGGGCTGCCCGTCCCGCGCCCGGTGCGCACCTCCCACACCCCGTCACTCACCAGGTGAGGGAAGGGATAAGCGGGCGTCGTCCGGTTGCCGGGCCCATACTCGGCGAGAGCCGCCGCAGGTCCTGCCCCATCGCGCTGTACCGCAGCTCGCCGTCGGCGTCCTGCTGGAACCGGCTGAGCGCATACCGGAACAGCAACGGCTTGTGCGGAGCCCGCACCGCACTCCTCACCAGCCCCGAGCAGAGAAGCCCGGTCACTCGCGAGGAGTGCCGGGCTTCTCGATGGTCTCGTGCAGTGCTCGCCGGCACGCGCTGACCTGCCGAAACGCTGTGCGTGCGTCTAACGAGATCGGTTGCTGAGTGCGTGTCTTCTGTCGCGCTAGCTCTGCTGGGAGCCGAGAGACGTGCCTGAGCGCCGTTCGGAAGCAAGAGAGCGCGTGACGCTCGCTCGCAGACGTGAGATGAGACGTACAACTGTCCCGCCTGGCAAGTGATCGCGCAGGCATAATCACGCAGCATGGATCAGGGCGCAGCAGCCATTTGGGCAGCAGGCATCGGTGTCGGTGGTGTGGTGATCACCGCTGGAATGGGTTGGTACGCAGCGCGCAAGGCGGCAGCCGCTCAGATGAAGGCAGCCCAGGAGACGGCAGCCGCTCAGGTCGAAGCGGCACTGGCGGGTGTGCGGGAACAGATCTCGGGGCAGCACCAGGCCGCTCTCTGGCAGGTGCGTCGGGAGGCCTACGCGACATACCTCGGCCAGATCCAGGCCGTACACATGGGCATCTTGCATCTGACCTCGCTGTGCATGGTTGCCATTGATCATCTGGGAGGTGTTCCCGGAGAGCCTCCCAATCTGGCCGAGCCTCGACAGCAACTCCTGGATCGCTTCACGGACTTGTACTTCCGTGAGTCGGCGCTCCACCTGGCTGTTGACGAGGCCGAGGCCGAGCAGGCGGAAGCACTGAGGAGGCTCGCGGGGCGAGCGGTGGAAGACGTTGGTGAACTGGTTGAGGCGATCTACACCCATCACAACGTCGGTCCCCCGCAGGATGCGTCGGAGATTTCGCGAGAAGAGTTGGCGAGGGGCATCAAGGAGTGGGCGGCCAACGCCCGCAGCAAGCTGCGGATGACGGACGAGCGATCGGAGCTCTGACACGCGCGCATGGTGGCCCAGATCAGGA
>NZ_JBAGKH010000014.1:0-134443 GCF_036689765.1 Streptomyces poriticola | reverse complement strand
GACCTCGCACCCCGCACGATCGACGACCTCACCCCGCTCGTGAAGAACCGCCTACGCGCCATCCAACGCATACCGCAGATCCTCAACGGCTTCATAGCCGAGACCGGCCTCGGACTGGAGCCCCCGTAGCCCCCGTCACCCCACCCTTTCAACCTCAGCGGCAACTACTGCCGTCACGACGCGCAGAAGCCCCGCCAGGACATGCCTGACGGGGCTTCATGTTTGCGCTTGCGTGCCCTCACAAGCCCCAAGCGGACTCACGGAACTACATAAAGGCACAACCCCCGGTTAAGCGCTCACGGAAGGATCTCCGGTCCAGTCAGGTGCTTCCCCGACGGCACTCACCAACCCGCCAGCCAATGCAAGTGCCTGCTCTCGAAAGAAGCCGATCCTTTCGTAGAACACCTCCTCAGAGGGCATCATGACTGGAGCAGAAACCAATGCCGCAAACAGGACGTGAATCTCATTCAGCTGGAACTCTGAATTCGACCCGGCAGCCTTCTTCATCACCTGTGCAGCGCTTGCGCGATCGACACCGAGGCGCACAATCGAAGGACGATCCCCATCGGGGCGATCCGCGTGGAACATGAGCGTCTCGCAGATCAACTGCTTCTGCACCTCCGTCAACCGCAAACGGACTCCACTGGGAGTCGCCGTGGCTGCAACTTTCACCCTCATGGCGTCACATACCTCCCGCTTTCAAAGGCGCCCTGACTGTACCTAAACCCGTGGATGTTACGGCCAGTCGTCACAAGTAGCACACCTCGACTGGAGTCGTATGCCACACGCGATCCAGTCCTAGTATCCGTATGCGTCATCTTGCCTCGCCACGACGCAAAGTAGGAAGCCAACGCATCAGGGTCATGCCCGATACCAGGAAGATCGTGATCCGCGGCAGTGGAGGAGCCATCATGCATCCTCTGTACCTGGTAATCGACTCCGTCGGCTACATCCGGGCCGTGCACACCATCTATTCGGTCATAGGTGTCGTCATCGAGCCCGCCATTGACAGGATCCCTTCCATTGCAGTTGTGAACGAATACCGGCGTCTCCCCCGCCAGCACATAGTACGTGTGCTACGCGACCCCTCTCTATCTGCGTATTCGCAGATCAGCGGCGGTTTCGGGTTCCGCTGGTGTCCGTGGTTGTGCGGGGAAATCCGTGGGTGTTGCCGTCGCTACTGCCGTCAGGGGCGCGGAGCGTGCGGTGGTGCTGCCGCTGGCGCGCTGTCGGCGCAGGGGGACTCTACTGCCAGGCTCCGGGCTCGGCGCGGAGTATGGCGCGGACGGTCTGCTCGTAATCCTGGTGGCCGGTGGCGGCACAGTGTTCGGCGATCCAGCGCGTCAGCTCGTCCGGGGTGTGCAGGGCGCCGGAGGTGGCGCCGCAGTTGCGTTCCTCGCCGGTGACGCAGAGCGCCGTGAAGGCCGGCAGCGCCAGAGGGTCCGGGGCGGTGGTCACGTGGTACTCGCGGAATCGGTAGCAGCCTCGGGCGAGGCCATGCGTCGGCATGTCCGCGGTGTCAGACATCGCCGTCCCCGCCTTCCTCCGCCGCTTCGCCCTCCGAGTCGGGGAGGCGTTGCCCGCGCGAGTCGGCGACCCGGAGCGCGTCGGCGAGGGCTTCGGTCAACCGGCAGGCAAGCCAGCGGTATTCGGTGGCCGTCAGGATCTTCGCGCCGGGGGCCATGGAGTCTCGGGCGTACTCCAGCAGTTCCTTGCCCATGCCGATCTGTACCGACTCGATGTTGTCGGCGAGGTTGGCGAGGTAGCCGTGGCCGTCGGTGCTGAGGTAGCAGGGTTTTCCCTCGGGGGTGGTCCACGGCAGCAGGCGCGGTCCGGTCAGTCCTGCTGCCGCGTCGTGGAGATCCCTGCGGCGCATGCGGTCCGCGTCGCTCCTTGGCTGGTTCACCGTGTACCCCCGGGCCTGGTCGCTGGTTGAGACACCAAGACCGTAGGTACTGATGAGCCGTCACTCCATGTATGCGCCAGGGCAGTTGGTGACCGACAGTGCGGAAAGTGCTGCGTTGCGTGGCAGTTAGCCGACGACGCCCAGGTGGTCGGCCATCTCGCGCATGTCGGCGGTGAGGGTGCGCTTGCGCTTCTTGAGGATCTCCTGCATGGTCTCGGCGGCCATCCGCTGGTGCCGAAGCCATTCCGGGGAGGCGTGGCGGACGCCGGCCAGTTCGTCCATGGCGCCGGTCAGGTCGCCGGTGCGGGCGTGGGCGCGGGCCACGTCGAGGCGGTGGCGGTTCCAGTTGTCGTCACTGGGCCTGCCGGTGTGCTTCCACGCCTTGGGGGACATGGCGTCCTGGGCGGACTTGCGGACGACGGTGCGGGCGTCGCCCAGGACCATGGCGTCCTCAACGCTTTTCATGCCGACGGTGAGCGGCCCGAAGGTGGTCCAGTGCCGGAAGAACGATCCGGTGTGTTCGCGGCCAACGGCGGCTGCGGCGGTGGCGGCCACCCGGTGGTACTGGCGGGCTTCCTGGGGGCGGTTGTTGCGGCCTGCTGCTGCGGCGGCGCGCAGGGCGAGCCAGCCCCATGCCGCGCACTCGTCCGGGGTGGCGCGCGAGAGCCGGGGTTCGATCACGTCGGCGGTCTGGGCGGCGAGTTGTTCGGCCTCCTCCAGTCGGCCCTGGCGCAGCAGCAGCCAGCACATGCCGATGACGCCGGAGGCCGCGGTGAGGGTGTCGCCGGTGCGGCGGGCGTCGGTGATCGCGTGGGACAGGGCGGTGTAGGCGAGGTCGTACTGGCGGACCTGGGTCAGGTAGCGGCCGGCCAACTGCATCGCCTCAGCGCGGGCCAGGAGCGCCTGGTGGTGTTCTTCACCGTGGTCGAAGTGGGCCACCGCCGCGTTGGCGTCGTGCAGGAGCGCGGGCAGTTGGGAGGCGACGCTTCGGTAGCTGTCGGAGTGGTAAAGCACCGCTCCATCGTGGACGGCTCGGCGGAAGCGCCGCAGGTTCGGCTCTTCCTCGGCTCGCTCGCCGTCCGACTCGGCCAGGCCCACGGGTGGGGTGAGGGCGGCGCGGAGCTGGATCAGGTTGAGGCGGTTCGGGTCCTCTCCCCGGCCGACGGGTTGCGGGGCGTCCGGGGCCAGCAGGGTCGCTGTGGTGACGCGCAGGGCGCGGGCGAGGGTGTGCAGGGTCTCCATGCGGACGGTGCCGCCCTGCTCGACCTTGCGTACGGTGCCCGGTGAGACGCCTGCGGAGTGGGCCAGTTCTTCCTGGCTCATCCCCGCGCGGCGCCGGTACTTGCGGACGTTGTCGGCCAGCTCCGTCGTCATCAACTCACCACCTCCCACTCCACGGTACGCCCGCAGAACCGTCGGTGGGCCGAGCTCCGGCAGACTCCGGGCCTGAGCGGGAGGGGGTCCCTCGTCGGTCGGGCAGCTTTGCCGTGCCAGGGTTCTCCGGGGGCCGCCAAGGCTCACTTCGTGACGCGTGCGCTCGGCCTTGGCGGCCCCCGGGGGTTCCTGGTACGCCTCCGGTGGCCGGGCGGCGAGGGGCCCCCTCCCGCGACCGCGCGCACCTCACACCACGACGAAGCCGCACCCGGAAGTCGGCCCCCTGCCCCTCGGAGGGAGGGCCGGGGTCTGGGGCGGAGCCCCGGAAAGCTTCGCTGTGCTGGCTGTTGCGCGCCCGGACCGGCGGGGCCGTCGCCTGCGGGGCGGAGACAGGAGCGGGCGGCGGCCCCGCCGGGCCGGAGCGCGCGCGGGCCGCGCCAGCGGGCCGCCTTGATCAAGTAAAGAAACTCTGAACAGCTCTCCGGAAGTCAACCCCCTGCTGCCATGCCTTGGCGTGGTTCGGGGTCAGCGTCGGCGTCGGCCTTCGGCAAGTCTGTCGCGCAGGAGTTGGGCCTTGGCGGCCTTCTCCTCGGGAGTGTAGTTGCCGCTGAGGCGCTTGCGTTGCTCCATGACGGCGCGCATCGCGTCCCTGTGGGCTGCGGCGGCTTCGAATTCGACGCTGGCCTTCGCGAAGCGTTCCTCGGCGGCCTCCAGTTCGGCGGCGACTTCATCGTCGGTCTTGCCGCTGAGGCGTACGGCCTCTTCGTCCGCGCGGCGCTGGGCCGCAGACTTGTCAAGCATCTCGTGGTAGCGCTTGAGGAACTGGTCGTGCGGGCTGAGCTGGCGGACGAACACGCCCCGGCCCTGGACCGAGTAGATCAGCCCCTCGTCCTTGAGTAGCCGCAGGGCGTTCTGCGCGGTGGAGTTGGCGATGCCGAACTGTTCTTGCAACTCGCGGGCGGAGGGGAGCTTGGCCCCTGGTGCGAGCCGGCCGTCCTGGATCTGCTTGCGGAGTGCGTCCGCGGTCTGCACGTACGGGGGGCGGGGGTCGTCGGTGGGCGCCACCTGCCATCCCCGCCGAAGGTCACCGAGTCCGACGTACGCGGGGTCAGACTCGCTGGCGGCGGCCTCTTCCTCTTCTGGCCCGGGCTCGCCGTCGTGGGCGCGCACGTAGCTGCCCCGGCCCAGGACGGAGTAGATCAGCCCCTCCTCTTTAAGCAGGCGCAGGGCGTTCTGGACCGTCGAACTCGCGATTCCGAAGCGCCGTTGCAGCTCGCGTGCGGAGGGCAGTCGCTCGCCCGGACGCAGCTCGCCGTCACGGATGGCGGCGCGTAGGACGTCGGCGGCCTGCACGTAGGGCGGCCGGGGGTCCTGGTCCAGGGGCAGCGTCATGGCACGAGGGTAGCGGCGGACCGGCACCCACGGCATACCCGACCGCCCCTGCGTCCGAGACGCACAGGTGTATCGATACGAATCGAGTGTTGCGGGTGTAGCGGGCGTGCGGTTATGGTCGTGTCGAGTCGATCAAGCGGCTCCATCTCGAATGATGAGGATGTGATGGCATGGCCATGTCTCGAATCCGTGTTGCTCTGCTGCCGTCGGCGGTGTGCATCGCGGGCACCGAACCGGTGCTGAAGATCAAGGACCAGCAGACCGGGGAGGTCGCCACCGACCGGGAGACCGGCGCGTCGCTGTACACGGTGACCGTGATGCTCATGGAGGACGGCCGGGCCGAGGTCCTGAAGATCACGGTCCCGGAGACGGGTCTGGCGGCCGGGCTGAAGCCGGGCGTGATGGTCCGGCCGGTGGAGCTGTTCGCCACCCCGTGGGCGCGGATCTTCAACGGTCAGCTCTCCGACGGCGTCGCCTACCGCGCCGCCCGCCTGGAGCTGGTCGCGGCGGAGGCGGCCCAGTGACCGGCTTCGACACGGGGAGCCTGACCGGTCACGCGCCGCAGGCGCTGTTGATCGCGGCCGTACTGGCGGGCATGTGGCTGCTGCTGGTCGTGATCCGCTACGTTCGGGCCGATCGGGGCACGCAGGTCAGCATGCGGCAGGCTGTTCGGGTGCGCTGGGGCTGGGTGCGCCTCGCGCGGATGGCCGGGCTGACGGTCACCGATAAGACCCCGGGCCTGCTCGCGCAGCTCACCGCACAGAAGGACGGCCCCGCCCCCGCGCCCCGCGTGTTGACTCCCAGGATCAAGGTCAAGCCGGACCGGTTCGGCGTGATCGTACGGGCCAGGGCGCTGCCGCAGGTCGGGCTGGAGGAGTACCAGAAGGCGGCACGGTTCCTGGCGGACGCCTGGCGGTGCACGCGGGTCTCCGTCCTGCCCGACGGACCCGGCAAGGTGGTGATCCGTGGCGTGCGCTCCGACCCGTTGACCACGCCGACCGAGCACCGGCCCACCGGCCGCCTGCCGGAGGACGTGGCGCGCTGGGAACTGGGGGTGGACGAGTTCGCCGCACCCGTCTGCGTGTCTCTGGCAAACGTGCCCGGGGTGACGGTGGCCGGCACACCCGGCGCGGGCAAGACCTCGGGGATCAACAAGTTCGTCTGTGACCTCGCGCCGTCGGCGGCCGTGCAGTTCGTGGGCTTCGACGGGAAGGTGTCGCGGGCCGAAGAGGGCGACTACGCGGACCTGGTTAAGCGGATGTTCGCGTTCTGCGGTGATGATCTGGACGAGGCGAACGCGCTGTTCAAGCGCCTGGTGGCGCTGCGTCGGCGGCGGTCTTCGGTGATCCGTGACGTGCTGGGCGTGAAGAACATGTGGCACGTCGGCCCCTCCCGGCTGTGGCCGCTCACGGTGGTGCTCATCGACGAGGCGCACACGTTCTTCCGTGAGTACAAGGGGAGCGACGTCGAGACGAAACGTTTGGCCGCGCTGACGGCGGAGAACGCCCGGCTGGTGGAGGACCTGGTCAAGAAGGGCCGCAGCGTCGGCATCCTGACCATCCTGATCAGTCAGAAGACCACCGGGGATGCCATCCCGACCTTCATCCGTGACGTGTGCCCGGTGGGGCTGTCGTTCGCGCAGAAGACGGTGGAAGCCGCGGTGGCCGCGCTGGGCGACGACATCCGCAACTGGCCGGACGCCAGCCCGGTGACGTTGCAGGACCCCGCCTACGTCGGGGTCGCGGTAATGGCGATGCAGGGCCGCCCCGGCTTCACCCGCATCCGCACCCCGTACGTCTCCGACGCCGACGCCGCCCGCATCGCGGAAGCCACCTCCCACCTGACCGCCGACCCCGCCCTGTGCCTGGACGCCCTCCTCGACACCACCAGCAACACGAACCCCGGCGACGACGGGCAGGATGGTCCGGCCGTCCCCCTGGCCAAGCCCTGAACGCCCCCGATCCCACGCCCCGAGAGGAGGCCCCGCGCATGGCGGAAGAGCGGTTCACCCGGCGCACCGTGACCATGGTCATGGCGGTCATCGCGGCCTTGGCCTTCGTCTTCTCCTTCGGCAACGTCTGGGCGCTCGCCCTGCGGCTCGGCGTCCCGCGCCCGATCGCGCCGCTGATCGCGCCCATGGTGGACCTGTCCGTCGTCGGCCTCCTGGTCGCGCTGCGGTTCCTGGCCCTGCGCGGCGTCCCCAAGGCGGAGCTGAAGGCCGGCACCCGGCTGTTGCACCTGTGCGGGCTGCTCACCCTCGGGCTGAACACCGCCGAGCCCCTGCTGACCGGACGCTACGGACGGGCCTGCCTGGACACCGTCGCCCCGCTCCTGCTCCTGGGCTGGGGGCACGTCGGCCCCGCCTTCCTCGCCCACTTCCACACGGCCGCACACCGGGAGGACACCACCGCAACCATCACCCCCGCACCCCTCGCTGAGCCGGTGCCCACCTCGGCGCCCGCTCCCGAAACGGCGGCACCGGCCCCTGAGCCGGTCCCCGCCTCGACACCTACGCCGCCTCCGGCCGCAGTGCCTACCGTGCTCAAGGTCCCCGCCCCCGCCCAGGCCGTCGCCAAGGCGCCTGCCACCGGCACCCGCCCGGTCCTCCCCGCCGCACTGCTGAATGCGGCCCGGCGCATCGCGGACACCCACCACGCCGAGCACGGAACACCAGTCACCGCCGCCCAGCTCGCAACCCGCATGGGCGTCGCCCTGCCGGTGGCCACCGCCGCCCTCGCTCAGCTCTGAGCCACCCCGGCCACTGGCCGGATAACTCCTCCCTGAAATCCACGGCCACCCGATGGGCCTGGTTCGTCATGCCTCGAGCAGCACCAACATGCCTTCCCTGATGGTCGGTTGCTGCTCGGGTCCCACCCCGAACAGAAGGGATACGCCCCGAATGGTCACCCTGGACCTGCGCCACGTGGCAAGCCCCGCCGTGCGGGACCTGCTCCACCTCGTCAACCACCCCGACTTCGACCGCGCACAGCAGCAGATCGAACACCTCGGCGGCTGCACCGAACCCGTCCGCCTGACCGGCCAGAGCACTACCATCGACACCACAACCGGCGAGGTGCTGCGCGCGTACACCGCTTCCGGGGAGCCCACGGGCAGCCTGCTCACCGCATGCGGCAATCGCCGCGCCTCCCGCTGCCCGGCCTGCTCCCGCGTCTACGCCGCCGACACCTACCACCTCATCCGGGCCGGCCTGTCCGGCGGCAAGAACGTGCCCGACACTGTCCGCACCCACCCCCGCGTCTTCGCCACCCTCACCGCCCCCTCCTTCGGCCCCGTCCACAACCGCCCCACCACGCCCGGCGGGAATGCCCGGCCCTGCCGCTGCCGCAAGCTCCACGAACCCACGGACGCCCTGCTCGGCACGCCGCTGAACCCCGCAACCTACGACTACGCGGGCGCCATCCTGTTCAACGCCCACGCCTCCGCCCTGTGGGCCCGCTTCACCACCTACCTGCGCCGCGAGATCGCCGCCCGGCTCGGCATGACCCAGAAGGCCGCCCGCACGGTCCTGCGCGTGTCCTTCGCCAAGGTCGCCGAGTACCAGAAGCGCGGCCTGGTCCACTTCCACGCCGTGATCCGCCTCGACGGCCCGGACGGCAATTCCACGCCCCCGCCCCCGTATGCCACCGTCGCCGTGCTCGCTGACGCCATCCGGGCCGCCGCCCTTCGTGTCCGAGTGGCCGTCGTGTCGGATGCGATCGGGGAACGCGAACTCACCTGGGGCGAACAGCTCGACGTGCGCGAGATCGCAGCCTTCGGCACCGACACCGAACTCACCGATCAAGCGGTCGCCGCCTACGTGGCCAAGTACGCCACCAAGTCCGCCGACGCCTCCGGCACCCTCGACCGCGCCCTGTTCTGCCGCCCCTGCCAGGGACGCGGCGCCACCCTCCTGCCCCACGGGGCCGCGCTCCCCTGCACCGCCTGCGGCGGCACCGGGCAGGCCCGGCCGCTGTCTCGGCTCGCCGTCGCCCGGCACGTGCGGCAGATGATCCGCACCTGCTGGGAGCTGGGCAGGCTGCCCGAGTTCGCTGATCTCAAGCTCTGGAAGTGGGCGCACATGCTCGGTTTCCGGGGCCACTTCTCCACCAAGTCCCGCCGCTACTCCACCACCCTCGGCGCGCTGCGCGACGCCCGCCGCACCTGGCGCACCGAACAGGTCCACGCCCATGCCAGCCTGCCCGAGCCCGACCCGGACACCACCCTCGTCGTCGGCCACTGGGCCTACCTCGGCACCGGCTACAGCCCCGGTGCCGCCCTCCTGGCCGCTGCCGTCTGGCACCGCAGAGAACTGGCACGCCAGTTCGCATTCGAAGGGGGCTGCTGATGACCACGCACGCGCCCGCCGCGCCCCACCAGGCGCTGAGTACGCCGGAGGAGCTGCTGACGGTTCCCCAGGTCATGGCCCGCCTCCAGCTCGGCCGCTCCGCCATCTACGACCTGCTCCGCTCCGGCCAACTCGCCTCGATCACCCTCGGCCGCGCCCGCCGCATCCCCACCCATGCCCTCACCGACTTCATCCGCACCCGCCTCGAACAGGAAGCCGCCGCCTGATGACCACGCCCCGAGACACCCCCGCCTCCCGCCGCGTACGGGCCAACGGCGACGGAACGGTCTACCAGCGCAAGGATGGCCGCTGGGAAGCCGCCGGATACGTCCTCGCACAGGGCAACACCCGCCGCCGCGTCCGCGTCTACGGCACTACCCGCAAAGACGCCCTGGCCAAAGCTCACCGAGAAGATCGCCGCCAGCAACCGCGGCCTCCCCGTCCCCACCGCGCAGGGCAGCGTGGCCGCGTACCTGACGTACTGGCTGGAGAACGTGGCCGCCCACCACCTGCGCGAGAACACCCACACCCGCTACACCGCCTGCGTCAACCGGTACCTCATCCCCGGCCTGGGCAAGAAGAAGCTCGCCAAGCTCTCCGCGAAGGACGTCCGCACCTGGCTCAACCAGCTCCGCGCCACCTGCCAGTGCTGCACGCGCGGCCTCGACGCCCGGCGCAATGAGCCCCGCTGCTGTGCCGCCGGCCGGTGCTGCCACAAGCTGCTCTCTCCGCTGACGCTCACCTACATCCACTCCGTGCTCAAGTCCGCCCTGGAGCACGCCGTACGGGAGGAAGAGATCCCGCGCAACCTCGCCCGCAATGTCCGCACCGGCACCCCCCGCCCCCGACGCTTCGAACCCCTCACCGCCGACGAAGCCCGGCAGTTTCTCACCGCCGCCCAGGGCCACCGGCTGCACGCGCTGTTCGAACTCGCCCTCCACACCGAACTCCGCAAGGGCGAACTCCTCGGCCTGCACTGGGAAGACCTCGACCTCGACGCGGGCACCGCCGCCGTCCGCCGCACCCTTCAGCGAACCGCCGCAGGCGGGCTCACCACGCTGCCCACCAAGACGCGGGCCTCCGAGCGCCGCATCGCCCTTTCCACCCGCTGCGTCCAGTCGCTGAAGCTCCACCACGAACAGCAGCAGCGCGAGCATGAGGCCGCGGGCACCACGTGGCGGCACGACGGGCACGTGTTCACCACTGCGCAGGGCCGACCGATCGACCCGACCAACCTCACCCGCGCCTTCCTCACGCTCCTCCGCAAGGCCGGCCTCCGCCGCATCCGCTTCCACGACCTCCGCCACTCCACCGCCACCCTCCTCCTGGAACAGGGCATCGAACTCGTCGTGATCAAGGAACTCCTCGGCCACGCCCACATCGGCGTCACCGCCACCGTCTACGCCCACGTCCGACTCCGCCTCCAGCGCGACGCCATCGACGCCCTCGGCACCGCGCTCGGCAGCCCGGAGAGCAGCCATACGGCCCGGGACGAAGGCGATGAACCGCCACCCTCCGCCGTCCCCGTCCGCTGACGTTGCCGTCAACTACTGCCGTCACGCACCGCAGAAGCCCCGCCAGGACGCACCTGGCGGGGCTTCATCTTTGCTGCTGCTAACGGATCTTCTACTTACCCGTCCGCCTCATCGCCTGTCACTCTGCAAAAACAGGATTGAGCCAGACCGAAACCAGATCACCGTTGTCGACGCCCAATACAGTTCCGCTAGCGATTTGGACAAACTTAGCGCCGACGGCATTGTTCAGACGAATGGCGACCCACCCGGAGGAAGGATCATACGAAACCCGCCACCTGTCTCCAGGGACCTCGAAAGAAACCCCAGGCTCGAAGGAGTGGTCCGACGAGATGAATACCCGTCCGGGATTGAACTGTGGAGCAATCAACTCGGCCACCACACCCCGAACGTTTGGAAAGTATCCCCAGGCGAACAGGACTTCCCGAGACTCAATATCGACCTCAAGTTGGAGCGTGCCGATCAGCACACTTGCAACCCCCTTCGAGCCGAGCCTCTCGCTCAACGACTCCCCGCTCTGCGCACTGAAGGAGAATCCGTACTCGGACTCGTCATAGGTGAGAACACCCTCAAGAGGAGATCCGTCTTGGATGGAGAATTTCATTTCGGGCTAGCCTTTTGTGCTCTTGAAGAGGAAGTGAACGATCCTGTTAGAATTTGCGTCGATGTTGAGCTCCCAGATCCCGTTGCTTCCGTTCATCGCTCCGGGCGTTCTCCACTCGACAACCCCAGGAGCGCCACGGGAATCCATTCTGGGTGCGGATCCCTCCATGATTCCCCGAAGGAGCTGCCCATTGTTGCCGTTCATGTAAGGGCGTGCAGCCTTACCGAAGTTGGGGGCATCGACATCCCGAGTACCAGCAATGTCCCAGGTGTGGTTTTCGACGGTCTTGGTCATCGAAAGGTTCTCAACATCAATCTTGGCTGCGAGATCCGTGACGCCACAATTCCCATTGCTGTTGTGAACGAGGACCGGCGTCTCCCCTGCCAGCACATAGTACGTGTGGATGTCGTTGACCGTGAGGTCGTGGGTGCGTTGGCGCTGGTCGAAGTGGCGGATGTGTTCGACCGTGGCGGTGTCGCCGTTGGGGGTGTGGAGCGTCATGCCGGGCTTGAGGTCGCCGGCGTTGATCCACTTGTTCTCGGACTCTACCCAGAAGGGGTGGGTGGTGGTGGAGATCAGTGCGGAGGCGTCGGCGTCGTGCGCCTTGATCGTGAGGTCGACGAAGTGCTTGTCGTCCTCGGTGACGATGGTGCCGACGACCTCGCGGGTGGTGGTCTTGCCGGTTTCGGCGTCGGTGACGGTTACCTTGTCGCCGAGGGCTATGTCCTCGATCGGTTTGGTGGTGCCGTCTTCGAGGAGGACTCTGGTTCCTGGCAGGAAGCTGTGGCATTCCTTGGCCTTGGCTACGGTCGCCTTGGTTTTCGCCCGTGCGCGGTCGAGCTTGTCTCTGGCTTTGCCGAGTGCCTTGGAGTTGCTGAACCAGCCCTTGACGCCCTTGATGAGGTCTAGAGCGAGGCCGGTGACGCGTTTGGCGAGATCGTAGCCCTTCTTCCACTTCAAGGGGTTTACGTACTTGGCGAGAATCTTTCCGGCGAGGCCTCCGGCGAAGCTGCCTGCGACGTTGAGGAGGGTTTCGCCGCAGGCGCCGATGTCGCCGCTGGAGAAGCAGTCGAGTGCCGCGTCGACACCGATCTCCTTCTTGATGATTTTGAACAGGGTCTTGGCGGTCTGCTGGACTTTCTTCTTTGAAGTGTTGAGGTTCGTCTTGGCCGCTGTGACATTGTTCTGGGCCCGGTTCTGTGCCCGTTGTGCCTGTGTGACCTTGTGCTGGGTCACCTTTTTCTTGTCGGTGGTAGGGCGTCCGCCCTGGCAGGCGATCTCGCCGGTAAAGCATTCGGCGACGATCAGACCACTGGGGTCGGAGTAGGTGACGGGGCTGTTGTTGGCGTACCCGTAGCCGTTCATTTGCTGCGGGTTGGTGTAGTCGATGAGCGGATCGACAGAGATGAACTTGCCCAGGCCTGGGTCGTATTGGCGGGCGCCGACGTGGGTCAGGCCGCTCTGTTCGTCGAGGGTGCCGCCGACGAAGCCCTTCTCGCCGGGCCAGGTGCCGGTCGGCTTGCCGCGGGTGCCGCCGTAGGAGTCGAAGCGGCGCTGCGCGACGGCTCCGGTGGCGGCGTCGATGGCGAGGCTGCTGGTGCCCTGGTGGTCGGAGGCGAGGAAGGACAGCGCGCTGTTGTTCTGGCGGACGGCGATGGTCTCGCCGCCGAAGGAGTAGTAGCGGGTGGCCTTCACGGTGCTGGAGCCCTTGGCCAGGCTCAGTTCCATGCCGGGCAGGTAGACCGTGGTGGCAGTGTCGTCGCGGCGGATGACGCGCTCGCCGTTGGCATCGTAGACGTAGGTGGTTTCCTTACCGTCCGCCTCGGTGGTCTTGGTGAGTTTGCCCTCGGAGTTCCAGGCCAGCGTCTGGGTGTCGCCGCTCAGGGTGCGCTCGGTGGTGTTGCCGGTGGCGTCGTAGGCGTAGGTGGACTGGCGGTCGCCGGTGGGCGTGTTCTCGGTGACCTTGGTGACCGCGTGCGGGCCCGCGTCGCCTTCACCGTAGGTGTAGGTGCGGGTGATGTCCTTGGCCGTGTCCAGGCCGGTGTCGTGGGTGACTTCCTTGGTGCGGTTACCGATCGCGTCGACCGTGTATGAGGTCCAGTACGCGGCCGGGCCGCCCAGCGGACTGCTGCCCGGGGTCCCCGAACAGGCCTGAGGGGTGGCACCGTTCAGCTGCGCGCCGACCGTGCCGGAGCCGGTGGCCTGGGCTTCGGTGGCCGCGGGGGTCCAGGCCTCAGACAGACGCTGGCGCCCGTCGTAGTCGAAGCACTGGACATCCGGGGCGACGCCCGCCGTGTCGGACAGGGACAGAATGTTCCCGGCCTGGTCGTAGGAGTAGTGGCTGCGCTTGACGGCCGCGAGCTGTCCCACCTCCCCCTCGACGTCGGTGGTCGAGCGGGTCAGCCGGTCGGTGCCCTTCTCGTGGGAGAAGGTCTGCCAGGTCCTCTTGCCCGTTCCGGTGGACAGCTCCAGTTGCTTGAGCTGGCTGGTGCGCGAATAGACAGCATTGGTGACGTAGGAGGTCTTCCCGGTCATCGATGTCGGGCGCTGCAGCTCGTCGTAGCCGAAGGCGATCGATTCAGACGTCAGGCCACCGGCCGCGGGCATTCCGATGCCGTTGACTGTGCCGTCGCCGTTGTAGGTGGTGGTGAAGGTGTAGACGCCTGCGAGTGCGCCCTCGGACTTCGGCACCGCGTACGCCGTCTTGAGTGGCTGGTAGAAGGCGTCCATGGACTGGACGACCGAGCCGAAGTACTCCGTGCCGTTGGTGTAGCGCAGCGACATGTACGCGTGGCCGAGCCAGCCTGCCTTGTCGTAGCGGGTCTCGGTGAGCTTGGTGCCGGTGTTCGGCTCGCCCTTCCAGGTGGTCAGCGGGCGGCCGAGCTTGTCGTAGACCGTGGAGGTCTTCTCGCCGCGGCCGTCGGTCACGGACACCGGGCGGTCCAGGCTGTCGTAGACCGTCGTGGTGGTGCCCGCGTCCGGGTCGACGGTCTTGGTCGCGCGGCCCAGCTGGTCGTACTCGAAGCGCCAGGAGTTGCCCTTGCTGTCTGTCACGGCCTGCATGCGGCCGACGGCGTCGTAGGTGTACTTGGAGGTGTCGTAGCCGGTGGACGGGCCCGTGTCCGGGCCGTTGTAGTGACGCAGCTCGGTGGTGTTGCCGTGGGCGTCAGTGATGGAGGTGGTCGGTGTGCCGCCGTTCGGCGGGTTGACGTGGGTGCGCTCACCGTCATACGCCGTGGTGCTCCGCCACTGCTCGACTCCGGCGACCTGGAAGATCGAAGCGGTGGTGCGGCCCAGTCCGTCGTACTCGGAGACGGTCTGGGCGCCGACCTCGCCGTTGGCGACTAGGAGGAGCTCGCTGGAGGGGGCTCCGGCCGCGTTGTAGGTGGCGTTGGTCTTCTTCGGCTTGCCGGTGCCGTCGTAGAAGACGTCGGCGACCATGCGGGTGCCGTCAGGGCCCTCGGTCTGCTTCTGGCGCGGGCGCAGCAGGGCGTCGTAGAGCTGGTATTCGGTGCCGTACGACGTGGCGCCGTTCTCGATCTTCTCGGTCTTGACGGCGACGGGCTTGTCGCGGCGGACGAGGTAGGTGTACTTGATGCTCGGGTTGGTGGTCTTGGCGCGGTCGGGTAGCCAGATCTTGGCCAGGCGGCCCAGCGGGTCGTGGGCGAAGTCGGTGCGCTTGCCGTTGGGGTCGGTTTGCCCTGATGCCTGGCCCCAGGCCGGCGCGTAGTCGGTGGTGGTGACGTGGCCGAGCGCGTTGGTGACCTTGCTCTGGGAGATCAGGCCGTTGGCGTCGGAGTACGTGATGGTGGTCTTCGCCCCGTCCGCGTCAGTCTGCGCGGTGGGGCGGCCGAACTTGTCGTAGGTGGTCGTGCCGGTGGTCTGGTAGGTGGCGCTGGTGCCGTCGTGCTTGGTGAGCCGCTCGGTCTTGGTCGCGTCGCCCTTGGTGGGCGCGGCGTCGAAGGCGCCGCCGTCGTAGGAGGTGCGTTCGTCCGCGATGACCTGGGTTGTGCGGTCAGGGCTCGCCGCGCATCTGCCCGCTACGGCTTCGCTACGGGAGGGCAGTTCGTAGATGTTCTTGGACGGGTTGTCCGCGTACCACAGGCGGGTACAGCTGTCGTCCTTGGTGGTGGCTACGTCGCCGAGGTCGTCGGTGCGTACCAGCCGGACGTTGGGGCTGTCGGTGTCGTAGTGCGAGACGGACTTCGTCTGGCGCCAGGTGCCGTCGGACAGCAGTTCGTAGCCGCGGGACGTCTTCTCCTGGACGACGGTCGCCTTCGAGGTGGCCCAGGACTTGGTCTGGGTGGCTGTGTCGTGCTTCCACGGCTCGGAGATGGTCTTGGCGATGACCCTGCCGCCGGTGGCCTGGTCGTAGGTCTTGGCCTCGATCTCGAAGCCGGCGTACTCCTTGTGGCCGGTGTAGGAGGTGCCGGTGGAGTCCTTGACGGTCTCGGTGCGGTTGCCGCCACCGGGTAGCTTGTCGCCGTTGAGGCCCTGCAGGTACGTGTAGTCGACCCGGGTCGAGGTCTCTTCGCCGTTGCCGCTGGTGACGGTGGTCTTGGCGTACCCCTGCCACTGGCCCCAGGTCAGGTACTTCGCGTCGGTGATGCCGTCCGGCTCGGCGTGCCGCCAGCCCGCGTTGCCCTGGTAGTCGTAGCGGGTGACCAGGTCGTCGCCGCCACCGGTGCGGTCGCTCTCCCTGATCTCCTTAACGACGTACTTGTGGAACCAGTCGGTCTTCGGCTCGATACTGCCCGGCGGTGACCACACGACCGGATAGCAGCGTTTGGTCGACTCGCCCGGTTTGGGCAGCGCGGTGGCGGTGCATTCGGCGGGTGCGTAGGTGACGTCCAGCTGGGAGCCGGTCTCGCTCAGGACGGTGACGAGCCGCAGCCGGTGGAAGGCGTCGATGTTGTCGTCGTCGCTGTCGACGCGGTTGACGAAGTGCGCGCCCTGCAGCTCCAGGGACGGCAGCTTGCTGCTGCCACCTACCTTGCCCTCGTGGTCGATCTTGTTCAGCCACAGGGTCTTGGTGTCGTCCCCGTTGTCGGTGAACTGGTGGGTGAGGGTCCAAGCGTCGACGTCGGCGTAGGTGTCGGCACCGGTGCGCATCTGGGTGGTGACGCCGGTCAGCCGCTTGGTGGTCCAGAACGTCGCGGAGGACTGGCTCGCGTCACACTTGGTGTCCGCCTTGCAGTGACGGTCCACCGGGGTGTCCGGCCAGTGCGCGGCGTTGGCCTTGGTCATCTTCGACGGGGCGCAGTCGAAGTCGGCGCTGGGCAGGCAGCGCTCGGCGGTCTGGAAGGTCACGCGGGCCGGGGCCTTGGCGTCGTACACCGCGCCGGCGCGCTGGCCGTAGTCGACGCGCTTGAGGTAGCCACCGCGGTGGTAGGCGGTGCCGTTGACGCCGGTCTTGCCGTTCAGGGCGTAGTGATTGGTCTCGGCCCCGTAGTAGTACGACATGACATTGCCGTGGGTGTCCTTGACATAGTCGAGGTTCCACCGCCAAGCCTGCTTGCAGTGCGCCGCGCTGAACGTGGACTTGTAACAGGGCTCCCCGGCGTCGTCGCCGAACACCGGGGTGGTCCAGGCCGAGTTAGTGGTCTCCTTGCCGGTACTCCAGCCCGGCAGCCGGTTGCGGCCGAAGTAGTACTCGGTGCCCTCAGCGGTGGTGATCTTCCAGTGCTCGCCGTTGTTGTCGCCGTTACTGGCGCCGGTGAGCTGCTCGACCTTGGCGCCGGACTCGGAGGAGAAGTGCCACTTGCCGCTCTTGTCGTCCTTGATGAGCTGGGCGGCGCTGCCGTTCAGCATGACGGTGGCGTTGTCGAACGCCCAGCACTGCTCAGCAGAGGTCTTGTGCCCGTCGTCCGCGCACGGCTTGTAGGACCGCTCGACGTAGCCCGGCTCGTAGGCGAAGCCGTCGCCGAGCCAGGAGCCCTGGTTGTTGGTGGCCGAGGTGCGGCCGTCCGCGGTCTGTGAGGAGTAGCCCAGGCCGATCGACGGCGTCAGGCCGCCCGGTGTGGGCACCGTGCGCAGCGGATAGTCCCAGGAGAAGCCCCCGGAGGAGTTGGACACGTTCCAACTGGCCGACGGGGCCAGCGGGGTGGCTTTGTAGTCGCCCTTGTCCGAGGAGTCCCCGGCCTCCAGGGCCAGCACGGTGGCGCCCGCGGTCTCGGCCGCCAGCTGCCGTGCGGCGGGGGCTGCCGCCTGGGTCTTGACCGGCTTGGCGGTGGCCGGGGCGGCGAGGGAGACGTCGGCGCTCACCGTTTGTGCGTCGGTGTCGTTGACGGACTCAAGTACCTTCGGTTTTCCGGGGCAGTTCTTGCCGCCCAGGTCCTGGGTGGCCGCGCAGGCGGGCAGCTCGACCAGCCGCAGCCGTGCGCCGTAGCTTCCGCCGTAGGCTTCGTCGAACGCCGAGTAGTCCACGGACATGCGGACCTTGCTGGCGCCCTTCGCCCCGTCGGTGGGCCGGACTCGCAGCAGCGCGCCTGCGCCTGCCTTGTCGGCCCGCTTCTGGTCCAGCACCTCGACCCGGACCTTCGCCGTGGCGGCGGCCGTGCGCGCCTGGGGCTTGTCGCCCTTCGCCGCCTTCGCCGTGGCGGCCTTGGCGGTGGAGGCCTTGGCCGGTTCGGTGACGGTGACGGGCAACCCGCCGACCTTCACCGGCTTCGCGCCCTTGGCCCTGACCTCGACCTCGGCGACTCCGCGCTTCGGCAGCACGGCTGGGTCCAGCCGCTTGACCGCGGCTTTCGCCGCCTCATCGACCGGTCTGGGCTTGGATGTGGCGTTCTTGCCGCGTGCTGGGTCAGGGCTGGCTTCCACCCCTGGTGGTTTGGCCGGTTCGGGCTTGGCGGGCAGCGCCTGGACGGTGCCCGCGGACAGCGACAGCAGTACGCCGAGCGTGGTGGCGCCGAGCGCATACCGAGGCATGCGGGAGGCGAGCAAACGGCCACGGAAGGGCATCAGAGACAGCTCCGTGAAGACAGAAGTTCAGATGAGTTCGAATGAGCTCAGGTCAGGGGTGAGGCGCGAAGGAGCGGGGCCGGGAGCGCCCCCGTGCGGGGCGCCCCGGGTCACCCGGTGAGAAGAGGGCTACAGGTCCGTGTCGCCGGTCAGCTGGTTCATCCGGCTGATCCCGGTCGGATCAACCGCACCGGCGTAGACCCGGACCTCGTCCAGGGCTCCGGCGAAGTACTCGCTGCCGCCGCCCTGTGCGGAGCGGCCGATCTGCAGGCCTCCGCTGGAGGGCCAGGTGCTGTGGTCGGAGCCGACGGCCGTCGCGGTCAGCTGCCCGTCGACAGAGAGCCGTACCTCGTGGGTGAAGGAGTCGAACACCACGGCCAGATGCTGTCCCGAGCCGTCGTTGCTCGGCAGCAGCTGATCGTTGGTGACCACGGTCACCTCCGCTGAGGTGCTGTCGGACGCGGACACCGCCAACTCCCACTGTCCGGTGGCGGCCTGGTACCGCACCGCCACCCGGTCCGTGTTCTTTCCCGGCAGCGACAGCACGGTCTGTGACTCGGTGGAGTCCAGCGCGGCCAGCTGAGCGCGCACGGCGACGGTGTAACTGTCGGCCGCGCTCACCACCGGGTCCGTAGTCGCCGCCCAGTCACCCGCGCCGTTCAGGGCCAGGTGCCCGTCGCCCACCAGCGCCGCTTCGTCGAAGAACGGGTCCTGGGGCTGGTAGACGGCCGCGCCGCCTTGCAGGGCCAGCGGCTGTCCGCCCGGCTGGATGTTCGCGGAGGCGCCGTCAGCCACCGCGTCCAGCGGCCAGTAACCCTTGCGCTGCGGCTTGATGTCGAGGAGTCCGGCCACCTGCGCGGTGGGCAGCACGCGGTCAAAGGCGCGCACCTCCGCCAGATCGCCCTCGAAGTGGTCGCGGTAGCCGGACTTGGCAAGCACCCGGCCGATCTGGAAGCTGCGCAACGACGACCACACCGTGTGGCGGGCCGCCTTGCCCGCCTGGTTGCCGTTGACGTAGATCCGCAGCTCGGGACCGGAGGCCGCATTGGGGTCGAAGACCCCAGTCAGCTGCGTCCACTTGTCCTTGACGACGTCAACCCCTGAGGCGGTGGCCCGCCAGCGGACCATGGCGTCCACGTCCATGTCCGGGGCCGAGAACGCCCAGGCCTTCTCGGCGGCGTCATAGCCCAGGACGAAGCCGGGCTCGCCCGTGCTGTCCTGGCTCACCACGGCCATATCCCGGTCCAGCGCGGTGGGCCGCACCCATGCGCTGACCGTGAAGCTCTCACCGGTGTCCATCACCGTGCCCCACGCGTCCAGATACGCGTTCGCCGTGCCGTCGAAGCGGGCCGCGCTGTCCGCCGCACCACCGGGCCCGGGAACTCCGAAGAGCACCCCGGTCCCGGGCCTGCCCGGGTGACGCCCGCTCTCGTCGTGCGCCAGCTCACTGTCGGCCGCGTCGGCCAGGTTCCACTGTCCCGCGGCCTGCTTGCCATCCGTTACCAGGAATTCGTAGTGCGCCGGGGCACTGGAGTTGTTGGCGTTGTCATACGCCTCGACCGTCACCCAGTGGCGCCCCGCCGCCTGCGGCATCCAGGTCACCGTAGCCGCACCTTCACTGTCTGGCGGAAGGGTCTTCCATGGCTGGTCGTCGACGGAGTAGCGGAACTCCTTCACATCCTTGTCCGACGCGGTGAACGTGAAGTCACCTGCCGTGCCGACCCCGTGGTGCCACGCCTCGTCCGCCGGGTACTGCGCGGAGCCGACCGCTGGCGCCTTGGGGCGTGTGCTGTCCCAGATGAACTCGCACCGCTGCGGACTGTCGGCGTAGCTCCACGGTCCCCAGGCATCACCGTCGTACGCCCTGGCCGACCAGTAGATCACCGTGTTCTGCGGAATCTGCGGCGTCCCGGCAGGACGCTGCTTCACCGTATGGACGAACACCGTTCCCGGATTGGGAGACTTGTAGCCCGTGTCGGCGGTGTACGACTGCGCCACCCCGTTCTTGTCCGTCCAGTCCACCTTGAACTGCATCTTCACCGGGTCCGTGCCCGAGGAATTGTGGTCCGGATCGCGGGCCTCGGCCCGCAGCTGCGGCAGCACATCGGTGTAGGGCCGCCCGCTGCCCCAGGTGCATTGGCCGCCCGGGTTGGAGGACATGAGCCGGTAGTCGACCTGCTTGGGCGGAGTGTTGTAGGTGATCTTCAGATAGGCGTTGCCGCAGATCCGCTTCCAGCCCGCGTACGTGCTCTCATTCTTGGCCCGCAGGCCGAGCGACATGCTCGACCAGCTCCCGGACGCCGCAGCCTTCGCCTCATCCAGCAACTCACCATTGCTGAAGTGGAGATTCGCCTGGCTGGAACAGGACGTGGGTGAGATCTTCTTGTCCACCGTCGCCAGGTAGTCCGACCAGTCATCCTTGGTGTTCGACCAGTTACTGGACGACGTGACCTTGTAGTTCTTGCCGCCGATCCGGTACAGGTCAAGGGGTTCGGCACTCGCGTCCGCCCAGTACACACTGCCCACCCGCGCCGAGAACTGCGTGCTCAGGACCTGCTTTCCCCGGTAGAACGACATCGGGAAGGTGAACAACAGCCGCCGCACCCCGATGTTCGCGCACTGCGTGGGGTTGTAGTTCAACGGGCACTTGCCCACACCCGCGTGGCCGGAGTACTTCCACTCCTTGTTCGTCGGCATCCCCGACATCACCGAGGACCATGCCGTACGTGACGTCGTCTTCGGAGTCGGATCGATCACCACCGGGTAGGCCGCGTCGCTGGCCCGCAGCAGCTTCACATCCGGCCTCAGAGTGAGCTTGCCCTTGGCCACAGACAGCCCCACCGGTGTGACCCTGCCACCGTCAGCGGCATCCAGTGGGACCTCTCCAGCCGCCGCAGCTACCTGTGGTCCCGCCACCGCTGACCTCGCCTGCGGCCCAGCCGCCGACTCCGCTCCGCCCGTGCCGGAGGAATCCCACATCACCGGCTGCGCCGACTCGAACACCGTGCCGCCCGCCGTCGTGTCCGCGGCCCGCAGCACCCCCTGCTCGGTCCGCTCCACCGTCAACCCCTTGGTCGACAGGCCGAACTCGATCTCCTCCAGTTCGGCACTGGCCGCACCCTTGGCACTCTTGACGATCAGATAGTGACTGAAGCCCTCGATCTCGGCGCGCACGGCGAGATCCACATCCGGCAGGACCTCCGCATAGCGTGCGGTGTTCCCCTCCACCCGCGGCTTCGGCAACTTGCCCGCCGGCCAGGTCAACGCGTACTCACGGCCCGCCTTGCGCATACGCGCGAACGCACCGTCCCCACCGCCGGAGAACTCCAGCTCCACCGCCGCCGCCTTGGGCGACAAGCCGCCATCCTCACGCGGAACGAGCGTGTCATCGACCGTGACCCACTTGCCGCCACGCTGCGTCCGCACCGGCTGCGTGTACTCCTGCGCGGTGAACGAACCGTCCGGATTGGCGAACACCTCCCGGCGCTCCTGCCGCAGCCCGGTCACCTCGACTGGCTGGTCAGCCTTCGCCGCGGCGGCGCGGGCCAGAGCCTCCGTCGGCGCCTCGCCGCTCCCCTGAGCCTTCGCCACCGCCGCATCGAATCCCGCGGCCGCAGCGTCCTCGGCCGTCCCCGGCAATGCGGCCGTGCCCGCCGCCAGCAGCGCCGTCAACGCACCCACCACCACGGCGGGGCGCCATGCGCGTCTGTCCATGCCTGCCGCTGCCATCCCCACCCCTGTTCTCCACCTCGTACGCCGTCGCTGACTCAGCGGACCTCAGCCCCGAAGGCCTTGCCGCCAGCCGGAAGGCCGCCCTCACCGGGCACATGGGTCACCGAGGGCGCACCGCCGCTCTCCGCCGCCCAGCCGTAGCCGTAGACCGCGCCAGGAACCTCACCCGGCCCGTAGGCCACTCCCACCAGCAGAGCGTCCGGCGTCGCCGCCAGACTCGTCCCCACGAACATCTGCTGCTGCGGCACCCCCGGAATGCCCCACCCCGCGTCCAGCCACTCGTCCGTCAGCGTTCCGTCAGCGGCCACATCGAAGATCTGCACCCCGCCCTTGTCCAGGTGCTCATTTGTTGACTCCTCACCCGGCACACCCGCGGCCACCCTCAGGGTGCCTCCCTGCACCGTGGCAGCCAGCTCCTGGCCGAAGAAGTCACCTGGCTGCGCGCTGCCGTGCGTGCCCGCGGCATTCTGATGAAGTCCAGCAACCAGGGGCGACACACCGCCTGACGCGGTGACCCGGTAGACCGAGGCACTGCCCGCGTCCGCCGTGGTGCCCAGATCCTCCCCGGATGAGCCGACCACCAGATACGAACCGCCCTTGTACGTCCCCGACGTGTCCGGCATCGGTGTCATCGCCAGCGACGTGCCGAACCGGTCACCCAGCTCTGCCGCGCCCACCTTCGGGGACAACTGGTCCAGCCCCGCCAGCGGAGTCGGCCGACCTGCGCCATCGACCGTGTGGCTGAACACCCCCGCCATTCCGGCGAACGCCTCGCTTCCGATCGCCTCCCCCGGCCCGCCAACCGCGAGATGACCCGACGTCCCGGCCAAGGACGCGCCGAACCGGTCATCGGGCTCAACTGCCCCTGGAACACTCGGCGAGTCCTGGTCCACCCACATGATCACACTGCCCCGGAGGTAGAAGAATCCCCCGGCGTCACGAACCGTGCCCAGATCCTCGCCCGGCACGCCCATCGCGAGATAGGGCGCACCGGAACTCGTGTGGCCCGCGGCCACCGCGTAACCGAACAGATCGCCCGCCTCCGCAGCGCCTGAGACGCGGCTCTGGGCCTGGTTGTAGTTGGTCGGAGCAGCGCCGCCACCCAGACCTTCGGGAGAGCCGTAGACGATGTAGACCGCTCCCGCGTCCCGCACCTCGCCCGGATCCTCGTACGGTGCTCCGACGATCAGGTCACTGCAGCCGTCGCCGTCAAGGTCAGCCTGAGCCAGTGCGTGCCCGAACCGATCCCCTGCCTCCGCCGCACCCGAGACCCAGGCCTGATCCTGGTGCACCTGCACCGAGCCCGCGCCACCGCCATACACCACGGTCACGCTTCCCGCGTCCGCCTTACCGCCCACGGACGCTTCCGGATCGGCGATCGCCGTATCCCGAACCCCGTCACCGTTGTAATCCGACTCCACCCCCGAGCAACCGTCAGCAGCCGAAGCCACACCAGCCCAGGACAGCAACCCCACCATCAACACGGCACTCAGCGCGAAAGAGACAGCGCCCGCCCCCCGCACGCCGCTACGCGGCCTTGCGCTCTCCACGCCGACGTCACGGCCTACCCACCCCGACAACACAACCCCGCCCCTGAAGTCACACAGAACCCAAAAGTTCCGGTGATTGAACGCTCATGAGCGTGCACGGTCAAGGGGTGTGATCCGTTCACGCCAATGCCCATTCGGCGCACTGTGACGCACCCATCCGTCAACGCCACAACGGAGCCAGCCATGTTGAGGGCGAGTCAACCTAGCCGAACGCGACGGTTTCAAGCCATGCCGCTGTTCTACGCGCTCGCGCCGGCGGAGTTCAACTCGACTGCTCCGACGTGTGATTGTGTCGCTTACCGGTTCGGCAACGCGGCCGATCACCCGGAACATGTTCGGCGGTATCCGTCGGACATGACGGACGCGGAATGGGCGGCGGTCCGGCCGCTGCTGCCGGTGCCGGACTGGATGCAGGGCCGGGGCGGGCAGCCGGAGGCGTACTGCCACCGGGCGATGCTGGACGCACTCCGCTACCTGATGGACAACGGCATCAAGTGGCGATGCCGGCGGACTTCTCGCGGTGGGACCGCGTGTACGCCTGCTTTCGCCGGTGGCGTGACCACGGCCTGGTCAGGGAGTACCACGACCGACTGCGGGGACAGGTCCGCCAGACGCTGGGCCGGGATGCGGAGCCGAGTGCGGGTGTGATCGACTCGCAGTCCGTCGAAGCGGTCGCCGTCGACAGCCGCGGTTTCGACGGCGGCAAGCTGATCAACGTTCGTCCTTTCGATCGTCAAGCGCAGCGACGACATGCGCGAAGCGTGCGCCGTCGGCGAGAGTCCGAGAGCGGAAACAGGGCACTGACGGCGAACGCGCCGGCGGCCGGCCTCGCCGAGACGATCGTGGTCCGCCGCCGGTTCCCGATGCCAGCATCGATGAGGAGGGCCAGAGCGCCGAAGAGGATGCCGAGCATCCGGGGTGCACCGTGGCTCCGACGATTCCGGCGGCGGTCAGCCCCAGGTCTCCGACCGCGTTTCCGGCGACGAGCCCGAGCGCGAGGAGCCCGCAGACCACAAGGACGTGTATGGCCATGGCAACGGCTTTGGCCAGCAGGAACGGGACGCGCCCCACCGGTGCGCCGAGCAGGAGTCCCAGTGCTCCGTCCTCTTCCTCGCCGGCGGTACCGCGGCCGGCGGAGAGGACTGCCGCCGCGATCATCCCGGCGGGTGCGACGACGGACATCAGCTCGGCGTCGGCCCAGCCGGTCGGGGTCGTCAGATCGGCGCCCGCCAGGACCTTGCCGAGAGTGTCACGCAGGGACTCGGGAAAGCCGACGAAAGTGTCCTGGAGCGACGGCCACAGGGCCCCGACGGGACGAGCAGGCCCATCCCGGCCAGGAGAACACCGACGATCACCGCCAACTGCAGCCGGTCGCCGATCGCCTTGGCGACCAGAGCCCAGACAGCGGTGCCCTGGCGGGCGCGGCTCCGGTCGGGGGCGGAGGGTGTCGTGGTTGCGGACGTCGTGTGCTCAGCCCTTCAGATCGCGGTGCTCGAACCGGCGCAGGCCGGCCATTACGGCGAGGGCGGTGATCGCGGCCAGGACGAGGAGGTGGGGCGGGCTGATGCCGTTGGCCAGGGGATCGCTGCCCGCGTAGTAGTGCCAGGGGCTCAGCTCGCTCCAGCCGTCGAGCCCGGCCAGCGGAAGCATGGCGTCGGCGACGTAGGAGGCGGCGGCGATCGCACCGGTGACGCGGTGGCCAGGGCGAGCGGCCGGTGGCGGCGCCGATGGCCAGGGCCAGTGCTCCGAAAGCGAGGCCCAGCAGGAGCAGGTGCAGGCAGACTGCGAACGATGCCGCTCAGTGCAAGTCCGGCGTCCCAGGCGGGGTTTGCCAGCACGACACCCGCGCAGAACGCCGCGACCGCGACGGCCGGGGACGCGAACAGGCCGACCGCTTGGGCGAAGAGGACGCGGCGGCGGCTGACCGGCTGGGCGGAGAGCACGGACATCGTGCCCTCGCCTCCTCCCCGGCGACCGCCGAAGCCCCGCCGGTGACCGCGTAGGCGACGATCGACAGAGGCGGGATCAGGTTGAACAACTCGCCGACCACGTAGCCCCGGGTGCGTCACCCGCGCCCACAAACGCGTTCAGCGCGTCGGGGAAGTCCTCCGTCAGGGACTCGACGGTGTCACTGAAGCCCGAGAACAGGCCGAGCACCAGCACCGCGAACACGAACAGCACACCGCCCGAGCGGCCACAGGGATAGCGGGGACGTCATACGATGTGGCAAGGCGTGGGCGGAGCGCGAAGCCTCTCGACGGCCGTGGGACCGCGCCACGACGCTCTCTCGGGCAACCGCCACAAAAGGCCAGGTCAGGCGCATCTAAAGTGCGCTGACACGCTGCAACGGCGGGCCAGTACCGCACGGCGCGCGGCTAGTACCGCACGAAGAACCGCCACGAAATCCACGTTTCCCCAGGTCAGAACGATTCTCCCTGAGGACGCTCGGTGGGGCGGGTGGGACTCGAACCCACGGCCGACGGATTATGAGTCCGCTGCTCTAACCGGCTGAGCTACCGCCCCATAGCGGCGTGTCGCGTACATGTGTGCGCGCCGTCTGCCGCAGCATAGCCGCTCATACGATCTCCTGCCTCGGATGGTCGGCTTCCCACGGCACCCTCATGACCTTGAGGACTCCGCCGTGTGCCGTGCGGTTCCCCGGGTCGAGGGCCGGACATGAAAAAGGACCCCGGAGGGGTCCTCGTTCAGCATGCTCCCCCGACTGGACTCGAACCAGTAACCTGCCGGTTAACAGCCGGCTGCTCTGCCAATTGAGCTACGGAGGACCGAGCTCCCCGGACTGGACTCGAACCAGTAACCTGCCGGTTAACAGCCGGCTGCTCTGCCAATTGAGCTACCGAGGATTGCCTCGCCGCATCGAACGGACCTCCCCGGGTATCCGCCAGGGGGCGCGCGCTCGCTGCGACACATACATTAGCGCAAGCAGGGGGGTGCTCCGCCAATCGGTACTCCCCGGCACCGTAGACACTCAGGGAAGGGTGGCCGCCATGCGTTACCGGCTCACGTTCGTCGTCGGACTCGCCGTGGGTTACGTACTGGGCACGAGGGCCGGGCGGGAGCGCTACGAGCAGCTGAAGAAGTCCGCCCGCCAGTTCGCGGAGAACCCCGCCGTCCGCAACACCGCGGAGTCGGCCGCGCAGCAGGGCCGCCACTACGCGGACAGGGCGTACCACGCGGTGAGCCACAAGGTCGGTGACCGGATGCCGGAGTCGGTGGCGCAGCGGGTCCGCTCCCTGCGCGAGCGCAACGGCGACGGCAGCGCGGGCGACGACTGGGGCACCAGCAACACCTGATCGCCGCCCCGGGTGCGGGTGCCGCCATGTCCTGCGGCGCCCATGGTCCCGGCAGGCTCGGCCGTGCGGCAGAATTTTCGCCATGGGGATAGTCGCCGGGCTGGACAGTGCGCCCGATTTCACTCGCATCGTCGTCTGTGACGCGGACACGGGGACCGTGCTGCGGCAGGGCTATGCGCCGCATCCGGTGGAAGGCCCCGAGGGCGGCGGCCGTCCCTCCGACGTCGACCCGCAGACGTGGCTGCTGTCGCTGGGCGAGGCGGCCGGCGGCGGGCTGCTGGAGGGCGTGCAGGCGATCGGTGTCTCGGCGCAGGCCCATGCGATCGTGCCGGTCGACGCGCAGGGCGGCACGGTGCGGCCCGCGCTGGTGGGCAGCGACAAGCGCGCCCAGGTCGCCGCGGCCGACCTGATCGACGCCCTCGGCGGGCGCGAGGCGTGGGCGCAGGCGGTGGGCAGTGTGCCGCAGGCCGCGCAGCCGGTGACCAAGCTGCGCTGGCTGGCCCGGACCGAGCCGGAGGCCGCCGCGCGCACCGCCGTCCTGCTGCAGGCTCATGACTGGCTGGTGTGGCAGCTGCTGGGCCGGCCGGTACGCAGGACCACCGACCGGGGCGGTGCGTCCGGGACCGGTTACTGGTCCGCGGCGACCGGCGGCTACCGGCCCGACCTGGTGGAGCTGGCCCTCGGCCACCAGGCGATGCTGCCCGAGGTGATCGGCCCCGCCGAGGCGGCCGGTACGACGCCGGAGGGGCTGCTGATCTCCGCGGGGACCGGCGAGACGATGGCCGCCGCCTTCGGGCTCGGCATCGGGCTCGGGGACGCGGTGGTCTCGCTCGGGGCGTCCGGTTCGGTGATGGCGGTGCACCCGGAGGCGCTGGTCGACCAGACCGGGATGATCACTTCCCTGGCCGATGCCACCGGCATGCATCTGCCCGTGGTCACCACCCAGAACGCCGTCCGCGCGCTGCGCGGCACCGCCGAGCTGCTGGGGGTGCCGGACCTGGAGAGCCTGTCCGAGCTGGCGATGAAGTCGACGCCGGGGGCGCACGGGCTGGTCCTGCTCCCCTATCTGGAGGGCGAGCGGACGCCGAACCTGCCGCACACCGCCGGCACCCTGGCGGGGCTCCGGCGGGAGTCGATGAAGCCGGAGCATCTGGCGCGGGCCGCGTTCGAGGGCATGTTGTGCGGGCTGGCGGACGCACTGGACGTGCTGCGTGCGCGGGGCGTCGATGTGCGGCGGGTCTTCCTGCTCGGCGCGGCGGCCGAGCTGCCGGCCGTGCAGGCGGCGGCCCCGTCGCTGTTCGGTGCGCAGGTCGTCGTACCGCAGCCCGCGGACTATGCGGCGATCGGCGCTGCGCGGCAGGCGGCGTGGGCGCTGGGGGCGTCGCAGGGCACGCTGGACCCGCGGACGCCGCCGGCCTGGCAGGGCGCGGTGGCGCAGGTGCTGGAGCCGGGCGAGGAGCTCGCCGTGGGTCAGGCGGTGCGGCAGCAGTTCGTGTCCGTGCGGGAGCAGACCCATCCCGGGGCGCTCCGGATGTAGCGGGCTGTCCGGCGCGGCGGCCCGTCCGGTCGGCCCCGCTCGGGCTGGGCGACGGGGTGCGGCGGGGTGCGGCCGTGTGTGCCGGGACACGCCCGTCGGATTAATCGGTTGAGGTAACGCCGGTGCCGTGTCCGACGATAGGGGCCAGGGGCAACCATCCGACCCCTGCCGCCGACTCCGAGAGACCAGCGTGCTCATACGACTGCTGCGGACCTGTCTCAGGCCCTACAAGAGACCCATCGCCCTGCTGGTGGCTCTGCAGTTCCTGCAGACCTGCGCCACCCTCTATCTGCCCACCCTGAACGCGGACATCATCGACAACGGTGTCGTCCGCGGCGACAGCGGCTACATCCTCGGCCACGGCGCCCTGATGATCGGCATCTCGCTGGCGCAGGTCGTCTGCAACGTCGCCGCCGTCTACTACGGCGCGCGCACCGCCGCGGCGGTCGGGCGGGATCTGAGAGCGGCCGTCTTCGACCGGGTGCAGTCGTTCTCCGCACGTGAGGTCGGTCACTTCGGCGCCCCGTCGCTGATCACCCGGACCACCAACGACGTGCAGCAGGTCCAGATGCTGGCCCTGATGACGTTCACGCTGATGGTGTCGGCGCCGATCATGTGCGTCGGCGGTGTGGTGATGGCGCTCGGGCTCGATGTGCCGCTGTCCGGGGTGCTGGTCGGGGTCGTGCCCGCGCTGGGCGTGTGTGTGACGCTGATCGTGCGGCGGCTGCGCCCGCTGTTCCGGGCGATGCAGGAGCGGCTGGACACGGTGAACCGGGTGCTGCGCGAGCAGATCACCGGCAACCGGGTGATCCGCGCCTTCGTCCGCGACGAGTACGAGCAGCACCGGTTCCGGAGGGCCAACTCCGAGCTGACCGATGTGGCCCTGGGCGCCGGGAACCTGCTCGCGCTGATGTTCCCGATCGTGATGACGGTGGTGAACCTGTCGTCGATCGCCGTGGTGTGGTTCGGCGCCCACCGGATCGCCGGCGGCGGGATGGGGATCGGCGACCTGACCGCGTTCCTGGCCTATCTGATGCAGATCGTGATGTCCGTGATGATGGCCACCTTCATGTTCATGATGGTGCCGCGCGCGGAGGTGTGCGCCGAACGGATCCAGGAGGTGCTGGGCACCGAGAGCAGCGTGGTGCCCCCCGCGGCGCCGGTGACGGAGCTGCGCCGGCACGGGCATCTGGAGATCCGCGGCGCCGGGTTCCGCTACCCGGGTGCCGAGGAGCCGGTGCTGCGGGACGTGGACCTGGTGGCGCGGCCCGGCGGGACGACCGCCGTGATCGGCTCCACCGGCAGCGGCAAGTCCACCCTGCTGGGACTGGTCCCCCGGCTGTTCGACGCCACCGACGGGGAGGTGCTGGTCGACGGGGTGGACGTCCGCGCCCTCGATCCGCGGGTGCTGGCGCGCACCGTCGGCCTCGTCCCGCAGAAGCCGTACCTCTTCGCGGGCACCGTGGCCACGAATCTGCGCTACGGCCGTCCCGACGCCACCGACGAGGAGCTGTGGCACGCCCTGGAGGTGGCGCAGGCCAGGGAGTTCGTGGAACGGCTGGAGGGCGGGCTGGACGCGCCGGTCGCGCAGGGCGGCACCAATGTCTCCGGAGGTCAGCGGCAGCGGCTGGCCATCGCCCGGACGCTGGTGCAGCGCCCGGAGATCTATCTCTTCGACGACTCCTTCTCCGCCCTCGACTACGCCACCGACGCCGCCCTGCGCACGGCGCTCGCCCGGGAGACCGCCGAGGCGACCGTCGTCATCGTCGCCCAGCGGGTGGCGACCATCCGGGACGCCGACCGGATCGTGGTCCTCGACGAGGGCAGGGTCGTCGGCGCCGGGCGGCACGGGGAGCTGATGGCGGCCAACGACACCTACCGGGAGATCGTGCTCTCCCAGCTGACGGAAGCGGAGGCAGCCTGATGGCCGGGCCTGCGGCACGGATGATGGCCGGGGGCGGCCCGGACCAGCGGTCGATGGACTTCGTCGGCTCGGGCAAGCGGCTGATGGCCCGGTTCCGGCCGGAGCGGCTGACCATCGGCCTGCTCCTGGTGTGTGCGGTGCTCAGCGTCGGCCTCAACGTCGTCGGGCCGAAGATCCTCGGGCACGCCACCGACCTGGTCTTCGCCGGCATCGTCGGGCGGGACATGCCCGACGGGGCGACGAAGGACCAGGTCCTGGAGGGGATGCGGGAGCGCGGCGAGGGTGACGTCGCGGACATGCTGCGCAGCACGGACTTCACCCCCGGCGAGGGCATCGACTTCGCCGCGGTCGGTCAGGTGCTGCTGCTGGCGCTGGCGACGTTCGCGGTGGCCGGGCTGCTGATGGCGGTGGCCACCCGGCTGGTGAACCGGGCCGTCAACCGGACCATGTTCCGGCTGCGCGAGGACCTGCAGACGAAGCTGTCGCGGCTGCCGCTGTCCTACTTCGACCGGCGGCAGCGCGGAGAGGTGCTGTCCCGGGCCACCAACGACATCGACAACATCGGGCAGACGCTCCAGCAGTCGATGGGTCAGCTGATCAACTCGCTGCTGACGATCCTCGGCGTGCTGGCGATGATGTTCTACGTCTCCTGGATCCTGGCGCTGGTCGCGCTGGTGACCGTGCCGCTGTCGTTCCTCGTCGCCACCCGCGTCGGCAAGCGGTCGCAGCCGCACTTCGTGCAGCAGTGGCGGTCCACGGGCACGCTGAACGCGCACATCGAGGAGATGTACACGGGGCACACCGTGGTGAAGGTGTTCGGCCGGCAGGAGGAGTCGGCGGAGCAGTTCGCCGAGCAGAACGACGCGCTGTACGAGGCCGGGTTCCGGGCCCAGTTCAACAGCGGGATGATGCAGCCGCTGATGATGTTCGTGTCCAATCTGAACTACGTGCTGGTCGCGGTGGTCGGCGGTCTGCGGGTGGCCTCGGGCTCACTGTCCATCGGCGATGTGCAGGCCTTCATCCAGTACTCCCGGCAGTTCTCGATGCCGCTGACGCAGGTGGCGTCGATGGCGAACCTGGTGCAGTCGGGTGTGGCCTCCGCCGAGCGGATCTTCGAGCTGCTGGACGCCGAGGAGCAGTCGGCCGACCCGCTGCCCGCCGAGCGGCCGGCCGAGCTGCGCGGGCGGGTGGAGCTGGAGCGGGTGTCCTTCCGGTACGACCCGGAGAGGCCGCTGATCGAGGACCTGTCACTGAAGGCCGAGCCGGGGCACACGGTCGCCGTCGTCGGCCCGACGGGCGCGGGCAAGACGACGCTGGTCAATCTGCTGATGCGGTTCTACGAGGTGTCCGGCGGGCGCATCACCCTCGACGGCGTGGACATCGCGCGGATGTCCCGGGACGAGCTGCGCGCCGGGATCGGCATGGTGCTGCAGGACACCTGGCTGTTCGGCGGCACCATCGCGGAGAACATCGCCTACGGCGCCGCGCGGGAGGTCACCCGCGGGGAGATCGAGGAGGCGGCGCGGGCGGCGCACGCCGACCGGTTCATCCGCACGCTGCCCGACGGGTACGACACGGTGCTCGACGACGAGGGCTCGGGGGTCAGCACCGGGGAGAAGCAGCTGATCACCATCGCGCGGGCGTTCCTGTCCGACCCGGTGATCCTGGTGCTGGACGAGGCGACGAGCTCCGTGGACACCCGGACGGAGGTGCTGATCCAGAAGGCCATGGCCAAACTGGCGTACGGACGGACGTCGTTCGTCATCGCACACCGGCTGTCGACGATCCGGGACGCCGACACCATCCTCGTGATGGAGAACGGGTCGATCGTCGAGCAGGGCGCGCACGAGGAGCTGCTCGCGGCGGGCGGGTCGTATGCGGGGCTGTACCGGGCGCAGTTCGCACAGGCGGTCGCAGAAGTGGACTGAAGGCCTCATATTGGTGTCAATCAGACGTGCTGCCGTGCCGAGACGCGCGGCAGCACCGAGCCACCGAGCACCAGCGAGTGAGGCAGCATGGCCACCACCGAAGGGAGCGCGGATCTCCCCACCGGGTTGAAGCCCAATGCCATCGGCTTCGTCGACGCGCTGGTCATCGGGCTGAACGCGACCTCCCCGGCGTACTCCCTGGCGGCGGTCATCGGCCCGGTCGTGGCGCTCGTGGGCATCTACGCGCCCGGGGTGATGCTGGCGTCGTTCGTCCCGATGCTGCTGATCGCCTCGGCGTTCTACTACCTCAACCGGGTGGACCAGGACTGCGGGACCACCTTCTCCTGGGTCACCCGGGCGATGGGGCCCTGGGCCGGCTGGCTCGGCGGGTGGGCCATCGCCATGACCGGGGTGCTGGTGGTCGGCTCACTGGCGGACGTCGCCGTGACCTTCGCGCTGCTCGCCTTCGGACTGGACGGCTGGGTCGACAACGACCTCGTGCGTCAGGTGCTCACCGTGCTGGTCATCCTGGTGATGACGGCTCTGTGCGTCATCGGCACGGAGCTCTCCGCCCGTGTGCAGAACGTCCTGATCCTCGCGCAGGTCGCCTGCCTGCTGATCTTCGCCGTGGTGGCGCTGTACCGCGTCTACGCCGACACCGGCACGCTGGACTCCGTCAGACCGTCCGTCGAGTGGCTCAACCCCTTCGGCTCGGGAGGCGCCTCACTGACGGCGGCGCTGCTGCTGGGCGTGTTCATCTACTGGGGCTGGGAGTCGGCGGTCAATCTCACCGAGGAGGTGGAGAACTCCGCCACCGCTCCCGGCAAGGCGGCCGTCTGGTCCACGATCGTGCTGCTGGTGACCTATGTGTCGGTGGCTGTCGCGGTCGTCGCCTACGCCGGGACGACGTTCCTGGCCGACAACGCCGGGGAGGAGGAGTTCGTCTTCGCCCTGCTGGCCGACGAGGCGATGGGGGGCTGGCACTGGGTGGTGCTGCTCGCGGTGTCCACGTCGGCGCTGGCCTCGACGCAGACGACGATCATCCCGGCGTCGCGCACCGCTCTGTCCATGGCACGCCGCCGGGCACTGCCGCAGCCCTTCGCCCGCATCCACCCGCGGTACCGCACGCCCGACGTCAGCACCTGGTGGGTCGCCGGCATCGCCATCGTCTGGTATCTCATCGTCTACCAGCTCAGCGAGAACGCCCTCTTCGACTCGCTCACCGCGCTGTCGCTGCTCATCGCCTTCTACTACGCGCTCACCGGCCTGGCCTGCGCCGTCTACTACCGGCGCCGGCTGACGGAGAGCCTGCACAACCTGCTGCTGATCGGCCTCGGCCCGCTCGTCGGAGCGGGTCTGCTGGCCTGGCTGCTGGTGGAGTCGGTCGTCGACATGTCCGACCCCGCCAACTCCTACAGCGGCGTCGCCTGGCTCGGGGTCGGCCCCCCGCTGGTCATCGGCGTCGGCATCGCACTGGCGGGCGTGATCGTGATGTTCGTATGGCGGTTCGTGTCGCCCGCTTTCTGGTCGGAGCGCCCGGGTGTCGCGGAACCGGAGCCCCAGCACGGCGAGGAGCACTGACATGACGGTCGTCCTCGGATACGACGAGTCCGCGGGTTCGGTCCGTGCGCTGCACGTCGCGGTCGAGGTGTCGGCCGCGTTCGGCGACCCGCTGGTGCTGGTCTACGGTGCCGCGGCGCCCGGCTCCCTGGGCGAGGAGTACGCCGCCCACCACCAGGCCCTGGTGGACGCCGGCCGCAGCGCGCTCCGGCACGCCGTCGAGGTGGCCGACGAGGCCGGCGTACCGACCACGGTCGAGATCATCGACGAGAAGCCGGCGCAGGCCCTGCTCGTCGCCGCGGCCCGGCACCGGGCGCGGGTCATCGTCGTCGGCAGCTGGGGGGAGAGCCCGATGCGCGGGGCGCTGCTGGGCTCCACCCCGCACAAGCTGCTGCACCTCTCCCGGATCCCGGTGCTGTGCGTGCCGACCGAGGAGTGAGCATCAGTCCAGGTAGCCCCTCAGCTGGTCGGCGAAGGCGTGGTCGCGGAGCTTGTTGAGGGTCTTGGACTCGATCTGGCGGATCCGCTCGCGGGTCACGCCGAAGATGCGGCCTATCTCCTCCAGTGTGCGCGGGCGGCCGTCGACCAGGCCGTAGCGGAGCTGGACGACCTTGCGTTCGCGCTCGCCGAGGGTGGAGAGCACCGCCTCCAGATGCTCGCGCAGCAGCAGGAACGCGGCCGATTCCACCGGGCTGGTGGCATCGCCGTCCTCTATCAGGTCGCCGAGGGCGACGTCGTCCTCCTCGCCGACGGGGGCGTGCAGGGAGACCGGCTCCTGGGCCAGCCGCAGCACCTCGCTGACCCGTTCCGGGAGCAGGTCGAGGTGGGCGGCCACCTCGTCCGGAGTCGGTTCGTAGCCGCGTTCCTGGAGCATGCGGCGCTGGACGCGGACGACCCGGTTGATGAGCTCGACGACGTGGACGGGGACGCGGATGGTGCGGGCCTGGTCGGCGAGGGCGCGGGACATGGCCTGGCGGATCCACCAGGTCGCGTAGGTGGAGAACTTGTAGCCGCGGGCGTAGTCGAACTTCTCCACCGCCCGGATCAGGCCGAGGTTGCCCTCCTGTACCAAATCCAGCATGGTGAGCCCGCGTCCGACGTACCGCTTGGCGACGGAGACCACGAGCCGCAGGTTGGCCTCGATGAGGCGGCGCTTGGCCACCCGGCCCATGACGACGAGGCGGTCGAGGTCGTGGGCGAGCCGGCTGTCCAGGTCGGGGGTGTTGCTCAGTTTCTCCTCGGCGAACAGGCCGGCCTCCACGCGCCGGGCGAGTTCGACCTCCTCGGCCGCGCTGAGCAGCGGGATGCGGCCGATCTCGCGCAGGTACTGGCGGAACAGGTCCGCGGACGGGCTTCCGGTGTCGGCGCGGGAGGGCGGCGCCTCGACCGGCTCCGGGACCGCTTCCTGCTCCGGCTCCGCGGCCCGGGCGGGGGCGCCGGGCGGTTCCGGGGTCTCGGCGAGGGAGTGCGCCGGCTGCGTCTCCGGGTGGAGCACGGCCCGGTTCTGCGCGGGCACCGCGACCAGGATGCCGGCCTCGGCGTCCGGCTCCGTGCCGTCCCGGCCGGTCGAGCGGGCGTCGGTCTGGGTGAGGGTCTGGGTCTGCACGGGGGCGACCTCCAGGATGAACGCTGCCAAGGCGGACGACAGCGGTACTCGGGGGGCGGAGTCGGCGGCCTCGCCGCTGTCCGTCCCGTACGCGATGAGCGGAACCGCGGGGGTCGGGGACCCGTCGGGGACGGACCGGCCGCGCTCCGAGGACTCAGGCACCGGAACCCAGTGTGGGGTACGACACATCGCTGCCACGAGGGGCGTGCGGTGACTTTTTGCGTCCGGTCCGTGACCCCGGGGTCATCGCCGGCGGAGTCCCGGATGCCCGAGGGGCGCCTGGGCTGGCACGATTCCCGGGTGTCCCTTCTCCGAACGAGAATCCGAACGAGGGTCCCCCGGTGTACGAAACTCATGCGACGGTCCGCTGCGGCGGCCCCGGTGAGGCGGAGCGGCGGCACCGGTGGGCCGCCGCGGCCGGGCTCAAGCCGACGCACATCGTGCTGGCCCGGGGCCGGATGCGGGAGCAGCCGATGCTCACCCTGGCCGGCTCCCCGTCCTGCGCCGACGAACTCGCGCGCGCCCGTGAGGTGGCGGCGCGACTGCAAGCGGACGGGTTCGAACCGGTGCAGGTGAAGGGCGAGTCGACGCCGTGGGCCCCCGGAGGTTCCCGGCCGGCGCGGTGGCGGTGGACGTGGCGGTGACGGTGACGGTGACGGTGGCGGTGGCGGTGGCGGTGCCGACCGGTACTTCGAGCACCAGGTGAAGCTGCTGCTCGCGGCGGACACGGATCTGACGGAGCCGGCGGCGCGGGTGGTGCCGCACGGAGCGCATCTGTCCTGGAACGCCCGCCGGGTGCGCGGCGGTCTGCGGCACGAGCGGTTCGTGACCCGGCGGTGCCGCGGGGTGGACGCCGAGGGCGCGGGGCTGGCCCTGGAGCGGCTGCCGGCGGAGCTGGAGGGGCTCGACGTACTGGACCCACGACCGGGTGCCGGGCCGCCGCATGGTGCTGCCGTGGAGCGCGCCGGGGCTGCCCGGCCGCCACGTCCAGCTCGACTTCGTCTTCAACGAGCCGCTGCCCGAGCCCGCCGAGCCGGTGGAGCTGCCGGGCGGGGCGGTCGTGCAGGGCGCGACGCCGCGGCTGTCGCTGGCCTGGAAGCTGATGTGGCTGATCAACGACCCGTACGCGCAGGGCAAGGACTGTACGACGCGGTGCTGCCGGCCGAGCGGCACGGGCTGCGCCCCGGGCTGCTGCACGAGGTGTTCCGGCTGGCGGGCGAGTGGCCGTGTCCGCACCGCGGGACGATCCTGCGGGAGGATGTGGCGGAGGCCGTCGGGTATGTGGAGTGGGAGCACCTCGCACCGAGTATCCGCGGTTCCGGGATGCCGAGCGGGAGTTCGCGGACCGGCTGGTGCGGGCGGTCTCGCCGGCGTTCGGGCAGGGTCGGGGACGGGCGGCTGATCCGGGTCAGAGAGCACCGGCGCCGTGTTCGCGCAGGGCCTGGTCGTACTGCTGCAGGACCCACAGCTCGTTCTGGACGGAGGCCAGTTCGGCCGGGTCGCCGTGGCCGCCGGACAGTCGGGTGAGGCGGCCCTGGATGTCGCGGACACGGCGCTCGACGGCGCGGCGCCGGACGGTGACCAGCTGGGCTCCGGCGTAGGTCTCGTCGACCTCGCGGCGCAGCATGATCGCCTCCACTGCCAGCTCGGTGACCATGGCGCGCACGGTGTCGTCCGGGGCGGCGTCCCGGACCTGGACGAGATAGTCCTGCGGATCGGTCACGCCGAGTTCGGCACCGCCGGCCTCCAGGATGGCCTGGCGCACGGCCGCGTAGGGCGGGGCGGTGAACTCGTCGGCGCCGTAGGCGTCGAAGGCCGGGGAGACCAGCTCCGGGCGCTGCAGGGCGAGCTTGAGCAGCTCCCGCTCGGTGGCGTGGACGGGGTTGCGGAGGTTGAGGGCGGGGCCGCGCATTGCGGCCGGACGGGCGGGCTCCTCGGCGTACTGCCCGGGGGTGCGCTGCCGGTCGGGGGCGGGGCCCTTGCCGCCGCGTTCCCGGGCCCAGCGGGCGAGCTGGGCGACGCGCTTGACCACGAACTGGGTGTCGAGGATGCCGAGCATGCCGGCGAGCTGCACGGCGACCTCGTGCTGGGCGCCGCTGTTCTTGATCCGGGCGACGACCGGCGCGGCCTCGTCGAGGGCGGCGGCGCGGCCGGCCGGGGTGTCCAGGTCGTAGCGGGCGACGATCTGGCGGAGCGCGAACTCGAACAGCGGGGTGCGCGGCTCGACCAGGTCGGCGACCGCGTCGTCGCCCTTGGCGAGCCGCAGGTCGCAGGGGTCCATGCCGTCGGGAGCGATGGCGATGTAGGTCTCGGCGGCGAACTTCTGGTCGTCCTCGAAGGCGCGCAGGGCGGCCTTCTGGCCGGCCGCGTCGCCGTCGAAGGTGAAGATGACGCGGGCGCTGCCGTTGTCCATCAGCAGCCGGCGGAGGATCTTGATGTGTTCGCCGCCGAAGGCGGTGCCGCAGGTGGCGATGGCCGTGGGCACCCCGGCCAGATGGCAGGCCATGACGTCGGTGTAGCCCTCGACGACGACCGCGCGGGAGGTCTTGGCGATGTCCTTCTTCGCCAGGTCGATGCCGTAGAGGACCTGGGACTTGCGGTAGACCGGGGTCTCGGGGGTGTTCAGGTACTTCGGGCCGTTGTCGGACTCGTAGAGCTTTCGGGCGCCGAAGCCGACGACCTCGCCGCCGATGTCGCGGATGGGCCACATCAGCCGGCCGCGGAACCGGTCGATGGGGCCGCGGCGGCCCTCCTGGGAGAGGCCGGAGAGGACCAGCTCCTTGTCGGTGAAGCCCTTGCCGCGCAGATAGCGGGTGAGGTGGTCCCAGCCCTGGGGGCTGTAGCCGACGCCGAAGTGGACGGCGGCGGCCTGGTCGAAGCCGCGCTCGGCGAGGAAGACCCGGCCGGTGTCGGCCTCGGGGCTGGTGGCGAGCTGCTCCGCGTACCACTCGGCGGCGATCTTGTGGGCCTCGATCAGCCGGATCCGCTCGCCGCGCTGGTGGGCGGGGTTGTACCCGCCCTCCTCGTAGCGCAGGGTGATGCCGGCCTGGCCGGCCAGCCGCTCGACCGCCTCCGAGAAGGAGAGGTGGTCGATCTTCATCACGAAGGTGATGGTGTCGCCGCCCTCCTGGCAGCCGAAGCAGTGGAACAGTCCCTTGCTGGGGCTGACCTGGAAGGACGGGGACTTCTCGTCGTGGAACGGGCACAGCCCCTTGAGGTTGCCGCCGCCCGCGCCGCGCAGCTGGAGGTACTCGGAGACCACGGCGTCGATCGGGACCGCGTCCCGTACCGCCTTCACGTCCTCGTCGTTGATCCGTCCTGCCACGCGTGAATTCTACGGGGACCCGCCGACAGCCCGGGCCGACGCTACGAGGTCAGGCTCTCCAGCGGGACGTGCGGGTCGGCCAGGGCCTCGGTGTCCACCTGGGCCTGCGAGCGGATCAGCTGCTGGATCGGCTCTGTGACGTCCCACACGTTGACGTTCATCCCGGCCAGCACCCTGCCCTCGCTCACCCAGAACGCGATGAACTCGCGCTTGGCCGCGTCCCCGCGGATCACCACCTCGTCGTACGACCCCGGCGGCGCCCAGCCGGAGTACTCCATGCCCAGGTCGTACTGGTCGGAGAAGAAGTAGGGCACCCGGTCGTAGGCGACGTCCCGGCCGAGCATCGCGCGGGCGGCGGCCGGTCCGCCGTTGAGGGCGTTGGCCCAGTGCTCCACGCGCAGCCGGGAGTCGAACAGCGCGTGGTGGAAGGAGGCCACGTCGCCGGCGGCGTGGATGTCGGGGTCGGCGGTGCGCAGCGCCGCGTCCACGACGATGCCGCCGCCGTGCTCCCGGTCGGCGATCTCCAGCCCGGCGGCCTCGGCGAGCGAGGTGCGCGGGGCGGCTCCGATGGCGGCGAGCACGGCGTGCGCCGGGTGCTCCTCGCCGTCGTCGGTGCGGGCGGCGAGGACGACGCCGTCCTGGCCGACGATCTCGGTCAGCCGCACGCCGAAGCGGAAGCGGACGCCGTGCGCCTGGTGCAGCTCGGTGAACAGGCCGCCGAGCTCCGGGCCGAGCACGCCGTGCAGCGGGGTCGGTTCGGGTTCGACGACGGTGACCTCGGCGCCGTACTCGCGGGCCGCCGCCGCGACCTCGAGGCCGATCCAGCCCGCCCCGGCGATCACCAGGTGGCCGTTGTCCCGGCCGAGGGCGGCGAGGACGCCCTTGAGGCGCTCGGCGTGGGCGAGGCGGCGCAGATGGTGGACCCCGGCCAGACCGGTGCCGGGGATGTCGAGGCGGCGCGGCTCGGCACCGGTGGCCAGCAGCAGCTTGTCGTAGCGGATCCGGGTGCCGTCGTCGCCGTAGTGGACGGTCCTGGCCTCGCGGTCGATCTCGTCGACCGTCTGGCCGAGGTGCAGCTCGATGTCGTGCCGCGCGTACCAGGCGGGCTCGTGCACGAAGACGCTGTCGCGCTCCTCCTTGCCGAGCAGGTATCCCTTGGACAGCGGCGGACGTTCGTAGGGGTGGTCGCGCTCGTCGCAGACGAGGATCACCCGGCCGGTGAAGCCCTCGGCGCGCAGCGTCTCGGCCGCCTTGGCACCGGCCAGGCCTCCTCCGACGATGACGAATGTCTGATCCGCGTCGACCACGTGTTTGCCTCCTCGTCGGGGTTTCGCCACATGCGAGCGTCCCGCACCGAACGGGCTGCGGGAAGGGGGAGTGGCCCGATCAGGTCAGTCTCACGGGCGGGCGGTCAGGCGCGCGTGCAGGGTGCGCGCCGAGGTGTCGGTGAGTGACGCGATCTGATCGACGATCACCCGTTTGCGGTCTCGGTCGTCGCCCGCGCGGTCGAACAGGGCGCGGAACTGCGGGTCCAGGCCGTCGGGGGCGCGGGCGGTGAGTGCCTCGGCGAGTTCGGCGACGACGATGCGCTGGTCGGCGCGGAGCCGCTCCTGCTCGGCGCGCTGCATCACGTAGCGGTCGGCGACGGCTTTGAGGACGGCGCACTCCATGCGGGTCTCGCGGGGGACGACCAGCTCGGCGCCGTACCGGGTGAGCCGCCCGCCGCCGTACGCCCGGCGGGTGGCGGCCTCGGCGGCCAGGCAGAACCGGCCGATGAGCTGGCTGGTGGCGTCCTTCAGCCGGGCCTGGGCGAGGGCCGAGCCGTCGTAGCCGTGCGGCCACCACTCCTCGGCGAGCAGCCGGTCCAGGGCGGCGGCGAGCTCGGCGGGGTCGGTGTCCGCGGGGACGTACCGGCCGACGGCGACGTCGAACACCGCGTGCCGTTCGGGGTCGGCGAGCAGGCAGTTGGGGTCGATGTGTCCGGCGTGCAGGCCGTCCTCCACGTCGTGCACGGAGTACGCCACGTCGTCGGACCAGTCCATCACCTGCGCCTCGAAGCAGGTGCGGGTGCCGGGCGCGCCCTTGCGGGCCCAGGTGAACACGGGCAGGTCGTCCTCGTACACGCCGAACTTGGGCGAGGCCGGGTCGGTGGGGTGGGTGCCGCGGGGCCAGGGGTACTTGGTGGCGGCGTCCAGGGCGGCACGGGTGAGATTGAGACCGACGGAGCCCTCCGGGGTGAAGCGTTTGGGCTCGATGCGGGTGAGGAGTCTCAGGGACTGGGCGTTGCCCTCGAAGCCGCCGCAGTCCTCGGCGAATTCGTTCAGCGCCTGCTCGCCGTTGTGCCCGAAGGGCGGGTGGCCGAGGTCGTGCGCCAGGCAGGCGGCTTCCACCAGGTCGGGGTCGCAGCCGAGGGCCGCGCCTAGTTCACGTCCGACCTGGGCGCACTCCAGGGAGTGGGTGAGGCGGGTGCGGGGGCTGGCGTCCCAGGCCGGGACCGGGCCGGTGGCGTCCGGGGTGACGACCTGGGTCTTGCCGGCGAGGCGGCGCAGCGCGGCGGAATGCAGGACGCGGGCACGGTCGCGCTGGAAGGCGGTGCGGCCGGGGCGTTTGTCCGGTTCGGGTGCCCAGCGGTCGGCTGACGCCGGGTCGTAGCCGTTCGGGGGTTCTGCAAGGGGTTCGGGTGCGCGTGCGGTGCCTGCCATGTCTCGACAGTACGGGCAGGCTGTGACATCCGGTGGTCAGAGGTGCGCCAAAGCGTCCGCCGGGTTCTGCGGTCGCGCGGGTGCGGGTGTCCGGTGGCGGGCCGTGCCGCGGGGCGGAGCCGCGATCCGGCCCGGCCCCGCGCCGCCGTCCGGCGTTGCCCGCACCGTCTCCTCGTAGCGGTGCAGGATCAGGCGGGCCATCGACGCGTGGGTGCCCAGGGGGGCCGCGGCGATCCCGGGGGCCGCCTCGGCGCACTCGGTCGCGAAGCGGCCCGGGGCCGTGAAGTAGGAGGCGACGGCCACCCGGGGGCGGCCCTGCGCGGCCAGGGCGTGCACGGCCTGGGGCACCGTCGGCGCGGCGGACGAGGCGTAGGCCGGGAGGACCGGGACACCCAGGCGGGCGGAGAGGAGGTGGGCCGTGCGGGCGGTGTCGACGCGGGACTCGGGGTCGCGGGAGCCTGCGGCGGCCAGGACGACGGCGCTCTCGTCGCGCGGGGCGTCGGCGGGCAGGCCCGCCTCCGTCAGACGATCGTGGAGGGCGTCCACCAGCAGGGGGTGCGGGCCGAGCGGGGCGGCCACGCGCGTGCGGGCCGGGGCCGCCGCGGCCATCTCGGGGATGTCCCGTTTCACGTGGTAGCCGCGGCTGAGCAGCAGCGGGACGAGCACGGCGGACGCGTCGCCGAGGGCGGCGAGGGTGTCCGGGAGCAGGGGCTCGTTGAGCTCGATGTGCCCCAGGTGCACGGGAAGACCGGGGCGCAGGGCGCGGACCTGGTCCAGCAGGGCGCGGACGGTGCGCAGCGCACGCGGGTCGCGGCTGCCGTGCGCCACGACGACCAGGGCGGGCGGGCTGCTCGTTGCTGTCATGCTGCGATGGTGGCGCCGGGACGTTGCCTCCCCGTTGCACGGGCGTCACGGGAATTTTCCGGTGGTTCACAGGGTGCCGTACGTCTGCGTGAGCCGGGCTGAGCTGTGGTTTCGCCGCAGAGAATGAACCGGACGGCGGCGCCCGGCGTCTCTCGGTGTCGAGAGCCGACCGGGAGGAGACCGTCCGATGCGCCGCTGGAGACCGGGCAGACCGCGGCTGCCGCGCACCCGCACCGGGCAGCGGCGGCTGGTGCAGGCCGTGATGGCCGGCTGCGTGCTGGCACTGCTGCCGGCTGCCTGGCTGCGGCTGGTGACCGACGGCCGGCTGCACGGCACCGCCGACGTGCCGCGCACCGATGTCGCCGTCGTCTTCGGTGCCGGGCTGTGGGACGGCGAGCCGTCGCCGTATCTGGCGCACCGGCTGGACGCGGCGGCCGAGCTGTACCGGGCGGGCCGGGTGCGGGTGGTGCTGGTCACCGGGGACAACAGCCGGGAGGACTACGACGAGCCGGACGCGATGCGCACCTACCTGGTCCGGCACGACGTGCCCGACGGGCGGATCGTCAGCGACTACGCGGGCTTCGACACGTGGGACTCCTGCGTCCGGGCGAAGAAGATCTTCGGCGTGGACCGGGCGGTGCTGATCAGCCAGGACTTCCACATCCGGCGGGCGGTGGCACTGTGCGAGGAGGCCGGGGTCCTCTCGTACGGCGTCGGGGTCTCCGCCGTACACGACGCTACCTGGTACTACGGCGGCGCACGGGAGGTCCTCGCGGCGGGCAAGGCGGCCCTGGACGCCGTGTTCGAACCGGATCCGGTGTTCCTCGGGCCGCGGGAGCCCGGGGTGGCTCGGGCGCTGGCCGGGGGCGGGTGACCGTACGGCGGGATCGTCACCTCACGGCCGGCGGACGGCGGCGGGGAGGCCGCCGTCCCGGCCGTGTAACAGGGAGCCGCCCGGTCGCGTAACAAACCGGACGCATTGTGGATGACATGCAGAGTTCCGCCACGCCGACGTCCTCGCCGACGCCCACGCACTGCCCGTACTGCGCGCTGCAGTGCGGGATGAATCTCACGCCCGCCGCCGACGGGACCGTCGAGGTGACCGAGCGCGCGGACTTCCCGGTGAACCGGGGCGCGCTGTGCGGCAAGGGGCGCACCGCGCCCGCGGTGCTCGCCTCGCACACCCGGCTGACCTCGCCGCTGGTGCGCGGCGCCGACGGCACGCTGGTGGAGGCGGGCTGGGACGAGGCGCTGGACCGGATCGCCGGGCAGCTCGCGCGCGTGCGGGCGGAGCACGGCCCGGACGCGCTCGGTGTCTTCGGCGGGGGCGGGCTGACCAACGAGAAGGCGTACGCGCTGGGCAAGTTCGCCCGGGTGGTGCTGGGCACCTCGCAGATCGACTACAACGGGCGGTTCTGCATGTCGTCCGCCGCGGCGGCCGGGATCAGGGCGTTCGGACTCGACCGGGGACTGCCCTTCCCGCTTGAGGACATCCCCAGGACCGGCTGTGTGATCCTCGTCGGCTCCAATCCCGCCGAGACGATGCCGCCGTCGCTGCGGTACTTCACCGAGCTCAGGGAGAACGGCGGCACCCTGATCGTCGTGGATCCGCGCCGGACCCGGACCGCCGAGCAGGCCGACCTGCATCTCGCGCCCCGTCCCGGCACCGACCTCGCGCTGGCCATGGGGCTGCTGCACCTGGTCGTCGCCGAGGGCCGGGTCGACGACGCGTACGTCGAGGCGCGCACCTCCGGCTGGGAGGAGGCGCGGGCCGCGGCGATGGCGCACTGGCCGGAGTACGTGGAGCGGATCACCGGGGTGTCCGTGCCGGAGCTGCGGGAGGCGGTGCGGCTGTTCTGCGAGCCGGAGGCCGCGATGGTGCTCACCGCGCGCGGGCCGGAGCAGCAGTCCAAGGGCACCGACACGGTGGGCGCGTGGATCAACCTGTGCCTGGCCACCGGCCGGGCCGGGCGCCCGCTGTCGGGGTACGGCTGTCTGACCGGGCAGGGCAACGGGCAGGGCGGGCGCGAACACGGGCAGAAGGCCGACCAGCTGCCCGGCTACCGCAAGCTGACCGACCCGGCCGCACGGCGGCACGTGGCCGACGTGTGGGGGGTGGACCCGGACTCGCTGCCGGGGCCGGGGCGCAGCGCCTACGAGCTGCTCGACGCGCTCGGCACCGACGTCCGCTCGCTGCTGCTGATGGGGTCCAACCCGGTGGTGTCAGCGCCGCGTGCCGCGCATGTGGAGGAGCGGCTGAGGTCGCTGGACTTCCTCGCCGTGTGCGACGTGGTGCTGTCGGAGACGGCGGCGCTGGCGGACGTGGTGCTGCCGGTGACCCAGTGGGCGGAGGAGACGGGGACCACGACCAGCCTGGAGGGGCGCGTGCTGCTGCGGCGGCGGGCGATCACCCCGCCGGACGGGGTGCGCAGCGACCTGGAGGTGCTGCACGAGCTGGCCGCGCGGCTCGGGGGTGAGCGGGCGCTGGAGAAGAAGTTCCCGACCGACCCGGAGGAGGTCTTCGAGGAGCTGCGCCGGGCCAGCGCGGGCGGGCCCGCGGACTACTCCGGGATCAGCTACCGGCGGCTGGCCGACGAGAGCGGCGTGTTCTGGCCGTGCCCGGCGCCGGTGGAGGAGACGGCCCGCACGGGGCGTGCGCAGGATGCACCCGCCGGGGAGGACACGCCCGGCGGCGCCGGCGCACCCGTCGGGGAGAACGCACCCGTCGGCGCCGGCGCACCCGTCGGGGAGAACGCACCCGTCGGGGAGGACGCGGAGGACGCCTGTCTGGACGTGGCCCCCGACGACCCGGCGCGTGAGGCGGCAGCGGCGACGGTGACGGCCGCAGCCGACGCGGGCGACGCGACCACCGCGCACCGCGCGGACGACGCGGGCGACGCGACCACCGCGCACGGTGTGGCCGCCGTGAATGAGGCGGACGACACGGACGGCGTGACCGCCGCGGTGGCACCCACCGCGCCCACCGTCCCCGCGGCCGTCCACCCGGGCACCCCCCGCCTCTTCCTCGACCGGTTCGCCACCGAAGACGGCCGCGCCCGTTTCGTGCCCGTCTCGCACCGCCCGGTCGCCGAGGAGCCGGACGCCGAGTACCCGGTGCTGCTGACGACGGGCCGGGTCGTGGCCCAGTACCAGTCCGGCGCCCAGACCCGGCGGGTGGACGAGCTGAACGCCGCCGCGCCCGGCCCGTTCGTGGAGCTGCACCCGAGGCTGGCGGCGCGGCTCGGTGCGGCCGAGGGCGATCCGGTGGCCGTGGTGTCGCGGCGCGGCCGGGCGGTGGCGCCGGCCCGCATCACGACCGGCATCCGTCCCGACACGGTGTTCATGCCGTTCCACTGGCCGGGCGCGGGCCGCGCCAACACGCTGACCAACCCGGCGCTGGACCCGACCTCGCGGATGCCGGAGTTCAAGGTGTGCGCGGTGCGATTGGAGGCGGTGGCGCGGTAGCGCTGGTGCCCCTCACCGCTCTGGCGCGTGGGGGCGCCATTCCCCGCTCTCGATGCGGCTGCCGCGGGCCCGCAGCCGGGCGGCGACGGCGGGGGCGGCGACGTACACCCAGGCGCGGACCGGGGCGGGGGCGACGCCCGCGCCCGCCCCTGCCCCCGCTTCGGCACCGGCACCGGCACCGGCATCTCGCAGGACGTCCCTGGCCACCCGCTCGTAGAGGTTGCGCGGGTCGCCCGGCACATAGTCCTCCAGCAGGTCCAGCGCGCGGAGCAGTTCGTCGTAGGCCTCGGGCCGCGCGGTGACCAGTTCGCCGCGCACCACGCCGGACGGGTCCTCCACGGCGTACGGGTAGCCGGGGCCGTCGTAGAGCACGGCGCCGGTGAGGCGGGCAGGTTCCTCGGCCAGGGTGCGACCGTGCAGGAAGCGGCCGTGGTTGGCGCCCGAGGGGCGCAGGGTGCCGTAGACGAAGAACGGCAGTCGCACAGCTTCCACAGAAGTGATTCTCTCCCCCCACGGTCTCCACCTGATCGCTATGGACATGCCATGTCGGCGGCCCTTTGAATCTCAGTCACCCACCAGTGCCGCCCCATGCGCCCCACGCACCCCACGCGTTCCGAGGCGCTCTTCCCAAGGAGACCCATGAGCCGAATACGGCATGTCCGGGGGTCCCGTCGCGCCACCGCCGGTGTCGCCGCCGCCACCGCGACCGTCCTGGTCGCCGCCCTCGCCCCCGCCGCCGCGGCGGCCGGCCGGCCGAGCCGCGCCGACGCGGTGCGCAACGCCGCCGCGGCCCTCGCGGAACACGCCGCCGGCCTGGGTCTGACCGACGCTCAGGACACCACGGTCCGCGACGTCGTGGTCGACCCCGACGGCAGCCAGCACATCCGCTACGACCGGACCTACCGCCGGCTTCCCGTCCTGGGCGGCGACTTCGTGGTCCATCTGGCCCCCGACGGCACCTTCCGCGGCGCGGACCGCGCCACGCGGCGGGCGGTCTCACTGCCCACCGTCACCCCGAAGCTGTCCGCGCCCAGGGCCGCCGGCCTGGCCGCGCACGTCCTGCGCTCCGCACACCCGGGCGCGCTGCTGCAGCGGCTGACCGCCAGGCCCCGGCTGGTCGTCGACGCTCTGCACGGCGCCCCGCGGCTGGCCTGGCGCACGGACGCGGTGGCCCTGGACCCGCAGGGCAACCCGGTGGCGCGGACCGTGCTCACCGATGCCCGCACCGGCGCCCGGATCGACGCCTGGGACAGCCTGGAGACCGCCTCCGGCGACGGGAGGTCGCTGTACAGCGGGACGGTTCCGCTGACGACGACGCCGTCCGGTTCCGGGTACGAACTGAAGGACCCGACGCGCGGGGGCACGTTCACGGGCGACGCGGCGAACCGGACCGACCTGTGCATCCTCGGCATCTGCCTGAGCCGGGCGCCCTCGACGGTGTTCACCGACGCCGACAACCACTGGGGCACGGGCACGGGGTCCGACCGGGCGTCGGCAGCGGTGGACGCGCAGTACGGCACGGACGTCACCTGGGACTACTTCAAGGACATGCACGGGCGCAGCGGCATCGCGGGCGACGGCAAGGGCGCCTACAGCCGGGTGCACTACGGCACGGACTACAACAACGCCTTCTGGGACGACACCTGTTTCTGCATGACCTACGGCGACGGCGACGGGACGGCCCTCGGCCCGCTGGTGTCGCTGGACATCGCCGGGCACGAGATGGCGCACGGGGTGACGTCGAAGACCGCGGCGCTCACGTACTCGGGCGAGTCCGGGGGCCTCAACGAGGCCACCTCCGACGTGTTCGGCACGCTGGTGGAGTTCCACGCCGGCAACCCGGCCGACCCGGGTGACTGGCTGATCGGCGAGAAGGTCGTCCGCTCCGGTCTCGGCCGGGAGGCGCTGCGCTTCATGGACGAGCCGAGCAGGGACGGCAGTTCGGTGGACTGCTGGAGCCCGTCGGTGGGCGACCTCGACGTCCACTACTCCTCCGGCGTCGGCAACCACTTCGCCTATCTGCTGGCCGAGGGCAGCGGCACGAAGACCCTGGGCGGCGTCCGCCATTCATCCCCCACCTGCGACGGCTCCACGGTCACCGGCATCGGCCGGGCCAAGCTGGGCGCGATCTGGTACCGGGCGCTCACGGTCTACATGACCTCGTCCACGGACTATGCAGGGGCCCGGACTGCGACCCTGAGGGCCGCCGCCGACCTCTACGGTGAGGACGGTGCCGAGACCGCGGCGACGGCGGCGGCGTGGAGCGCGGTGAACGTGCACTGACCGCGGTACGCGGTACGCGGTCAGTGGGACCGGCCGGCACCCTGGCCCTCGTGGCAGGGTGCCGGCCGGTCCCGCGCCGGGCCGGGCGGCTCCGGGCCGAAGTCGGGTGTCCGAGGCCCGTACAGCGGATGAGGCGGCGCAGCGGATCAGCCCTCGTACGGCTGCTGTTCCTTCGCCTGCCGCAACGCCCGCCCCCACCAGACCAGTTGGTCCAGCATCGCCTTGGCCGCGGCGTCGGGGCCCGCGGGGTCCTTGAGCGTGCCCGCGTCGTCGAAGGACGCGCCCGCGTTGTGGAAGGAGACGGTGTCGCGGACCGTCACGGCGTGGAGTTCGGCGAAGACCTGGCGCAGATGTTCCGCGGCGCGCAGACCGCCGGCCATGCCGCCGTAGGAGACCAGGGCGACGGGCTTGGCCCGCCACTCGGTGTAGTGCCAGTCGATGAGGTTCTTCAGCCCGGCCGGGAACGAGTGGTTGTACTCGGGGGTGAGCACGACGAAGGCGTCGGCCCGTTCCAGCTTCGGGGTGATCCCGGCCAGCGCGGCGGTGGCGTCGGAGGTGGGGGCGAGGGTGGTGGGCAGGTCGGCGGCGGCCACGTCGACGACCTCGGGGGCGAGGTCCTCGTGGGCGCGGATACGGTCCAGCAGCCAGTCGGCGACGACGGGGCCGAAGCGGCCGTGGCGGTTGCTGCCGACGACGAGGGTCACCCGGAGGGGATCGGTGAAGGTCTTCATGCCGCCACCCTCGTACCTCAACCATGATTGAGGTCAAGCGGGGCGGGGCGCGGGATCCGGAGTGACCGGGGGCGGGATCCGGCACGGCACCGGGGTCACCCGTTCACCCCGCGTCGGCGCCACCCTTCGGGTGCATTTCCGCACGGTGCCCGCCGTACGTCGGTGACCTGGCGAAACGGGGTGCCTCGCGGGGCTGACGGAGCATCGGGCGACACCCGTTCACCACATTCGCGGCGCGTTCTCGGGGAGCGGGCCGGGGCAGCTGCCACTTTGCTCGGTAGGGCAGGGCCGCCGACGAGCACTCCCCCACGCCACCGCAGAGCCCCACGCCACCGCAGAGCACGAGGAGCACCGATGCGCCGTACCGCCCGCCTGCTGACCGGTCCCGCCCTGGCCCTGGCCGCGGCGGGCCTGGTCGCCGCACCCGCGTACGGCGCCGGTGCGCACACCGGTGACCTGGAGGTGTTCCCGTCCTCGGTGGTCCCCGGCGAGCACGCCACCGTCACCACGACGGCGTGCGGCAAGCGCGGTACGGCGGCGGGCGACGCGGGTGCGGTGGGCGCCGGGCAGTTCACCCTGGCGCCGGGTGCCCACGCGGGTGAGGCGGTCGGGCGGTTCAGGGTGCCGCCGAGCGCGCAGCCGGGGACGTACGAGATCGTCGCCCGGTGCGCCGCGGACGACCGGAAGGTGGCGGGCGACCTGGTGGTCACGCTGACCCCGGTACGCGGTCAGGTGCACCCCAGAGGAAGCGTGAAGACGGGGGTCGGCGGCGCACTGGGCCCCGATCCCGTGCAGACCGCGGCCGGTGTGGCGGCTCTGGCCGTCGCCGCCGCGGGCGGTACCTGGCTCCTGCATCGCCGGGCGAGAGGCGACGGGATCTGACGGGCACCCTCCGCTGCCCGTCCGCCGGTACCGCACTTCCCAACCCCCTCCGGGTCCGACGCCCCTCGCGGCCCGGAGGGGGCCGGGGCCGCAAGGAGAGGGGTCGTGATGCGCAGGGTCGGCAACACCGCGATAGCGGCGGTCACCGTGATCGCCCTCGGCTCCGGGGCGTGGCTGCTGAGCAGCGGCTCCGAGACCGCGACCCCGCCGCAGCCCTCGGCCGCCGAGGCCCGCACCGGGCAGGCCCGGCAGGCACCCGCGGCCCCGGCGCTGCCGCCCTCGCCGCCCGACCGCATCCGCATCCCGGCGATCGGCGTGGACGCCCCGCTGACCGGGCTGGGCCTGACCCGCACGGGCAGCCTCGACGTACCGCCCGCCGCGGACGACAACCTCGCCGGCTGGTACGAGGCCGGCACCACCCCGGGCGAGCGCGGCACCTCGATCGTCGCCGGACACGTCGACAACACCGAGGGCCCCGCGGTCTTCTACCGGCTCGGCGCGCTGAAGAAGGGCGCCCTGATCGAGGTGGACCGGCGCGACGGCTCCGTCGCGGTGTTCCGCGTGGACGCCGTCGAGGTGTACGAGGCGCAGAACTTCCCCGACGAGAAGGTCTACGGCGCTGCGCACCGCCCCGAGCTGCGGGTCATCACCTGCGGCGGCGGCTACTCCCGCTCCACCGGCTACCAGGGCAACGTGGTCGTCTTCGCCCACCTGACCGGCAGCCGCTGACGGGCATGTAGTAGCCAATCAGGAGGCCCATCTCGCGCACCGTCCCGCGCTCCGGCGATGCACGGACGGCGGCCCGGGCCGCGTTCAGATAAGTCAGGACTGCGAGGGATGCCCGGCTTGGTCACGCCAGCACTCCCAGTTACTGAGGTTGACCTCCTGGTGCCGTAGGGGCTGACGGCTGGCCGCCCCCCGCGGTATCACCGGGGCATGCGGTGACCACAAGGGGGGCGGGTCGACCGCCGAACGCCGGCAATCCTGCGAGGAGCTACGGCTCCAGGCCGCGGGACGGTTCGCCCGGGATGAGGCGAGCGCGTGATCGCCAAAGACCTGCGGGCGAGCGTCCGCTCGGTGCAGCGATGGCAGCAGGCGTGGGACGAGGCCGGCGCTCTGCGATTTCGCCAACCTCCGGACATCGGGCCACTTGGTGATCACTAGCTCATACGGGACATCGTCGCAGGAACTACTCGCGCAGACCTTTCTCATCACCGTCATGGGCCCGTCTATTCCTCAGCACCCTCCCCCACAGCATCCCTGCGCCTATTACGATCACAGGAGGGCCCGCGGTTGCAATCCACCCTCCGATGGCTCGAGAAATAACGGTAACGACTACCGTCAGGATAATCAGCGGAACGACAGCCTTCAAGATTTCATGTCGCAGCGGCTTCACTGATCTTCTTTCATCCGGTTAACCAAATTCTCAATTCGCTTCACACTTCGTTCCATTCGGGCGAACGACATTCGACTTGCCACGATCTTACCGGCAGCACTCGTCCCCCCGAGCCATCCAACAGCCCCGCCGGTAGCCGTATTGATTACGAAGGACGTGGTGTTCCAGTTACTCGTCCCCGCATTGGATGCCGCGTAATTAGCGGCGGCCGTTGCGGAGCCAATCGCTACAGCAGCAACCACTCCGCATACTGCTGAGGCCACGCAGGCCAGACCGCCAAGAGCACCTGCAACCAGAACACCATTCGCCAGATAGTCTCGCCAGTGCTTGGAGAAGTGCTCACCGACGGCTCGTCCAGCGTTCGCTACGTTTGTTACTGCCTTTCCAGCAGTATTGTCCCAGAGGTGACCGAAGCCTTTCCAGTAGTCGCCATCCTGTTCATTTTTCTTTTGCTGCTCTATCGCTCGTTCGAGGTCTACCCGTCGTTTCGCTGCGTCCGACTGCTGCTTGGACGGTGACGAGCCGTTGCCGAAGCAGCTGGCGGACTGGCTGCCTCCGTAGCAGTACTTCGGGGCATCGATGGCTGCCGCGAGTTCCCTGGACCGGCGCTTGCCTTCGGGGCTGTTGTGGTCAGGGTTCGCCCAGGTGCAACTCGCGGACATATTGCCGGTGTAGCAGTTGTCGCTGCCGGGGGGACTGGGCTTGGTAACCGGCTTTCCGCCGCTGCACTTGATCTCGCCTGTCCAGCATTCGGCGATGATCGTGCCGGTGGGATCGGTGAACGTCGCGGGGTTGGCGTTGCCGTAGACGTACGGGTTGTGCTGCCGCGGATCGTCGGTGACCAGGAGTGGGTCGACGGAGATGAACCGACCGATGGCGGGGTCGTACTCGCGGGCCCCGAGATGGGTGTAGCCGGTCAGGTCGGTGGTGCCGCCCAGGAAGCCGTGCTCTCCGGGCCATCTGGTGCTGCCGGTGGTGGAGCGGGGGCCGCCGAAGGGGAGTTGCTTACGGCGGGTGACCCCTTGTGCAGCGCCCATGGCAACCGCGATCAGCGCGGTGCCCTGGTGATCGCCGAACAGGAAGGAGAAGCCGGCCGAGGTGCGGACCGCGACGGTTTCGCCGCCGTGGGTGTAGTAGCGGGTGGCGGTCTTCGAGCCCGTGGCTGTGACCTTGAGTTCGTTGCCACCGGGCAGGTACGCGATGGCGGAGCCGTCGGCGTTGCGCGCCAGCATCCGGTCGCCGTCGGAGTCGTAGAGGTACTCGGTGGTCTTGCCGTTCTCGGTGATCTCGGCGAGATGTCCCTCGGCATCCCACCTCAGCTGCTGGTCACGTGAACCGCCCTTACGGGAGACTGTGTTGCCCGTCTCGTCGTAGCCGAACGTTTCCGTCCTGCCGCTGTCCGGTCCGCCGACCGTGGAGACTGAGCGCACCGCGTGCGGTACGTCTTCCGTGGCTTCGCCCAGGCTGTAGGTGCGGGTGATGGTGGTGGAGGCGCCGCCGGTGGCGTGTTGGGTCTCCTTGGTTCGGTTACCGGTCACGTCGTAGGTGTAGGAGTGCCAGTAGGCGTCGGGGCCGCCCACTGTGGTGGCCGAGGGGCCTGTCGTGCAGTCGTCCGTTGCGGACTTGGTGGTCCATGCCTCGGTCATCCGGCGCAGTGCGTCGAGTGCGAAGCACTGGGTGTCGGTGACGGCTGCTTCGTCCTGGCCGGAGGTACTGGAGATGCGGGAGGTGTTGCCTGCGGGGTCGTAGGTGTAGCGGGTGTCCTCGATACGCAGGGCAACGTCGCCGTCAACAGTGCTGCGGGTCAGGGCGCCCGTGTGTTCGTCGAAGTCCCGGGAGTGGTACACCTTGCGGCCGAGGGTGCCGTACTCGGTGCGCAGGGGGCGCGAGTACACGTCGTAGTTGACGTTGCTGACCAGGGCTACGCCGCCGGCTGTTGTCTGCGTGGGCAGGCCGTGGCTGTTGAAATTGGTGGTGACCCGTTCGCCGGGCAGGTTGCCGATGGCCGGGTGCTTGGTCCACTCCTGGACGCCGTTGTACGGGTTGTAGCCGAAGGTCCAGGTGTAGCTACCCGCGACCGAACCCGCTGCCTCAGGGAGTGTGGTTGTGGAGGAGGTGGGCTGGTAGCGGTCGTTGTAGCTGTTGATCTTCGTGGTGTAGGCTTGGCCGTCCACGTATCGGGTGTCGGAAGCTGCCTTGCCCTTGGCCACCGTGTCGTACGTCCAGGAGGCGCGCACGGTGGTGCCTTGCCTGAGTTCCTTCTGGCGGCTGAGTGCGTCGTAGGCGGTGGTGAGTTCAATGCCTCGGGCGTCGCTGCTCTTCACCGGACGGTCCGCGCTGTCGTACGTGGTCGTGGTCGGGCCCTTGTCCGGGTCGTCCACCTTGATCTGGCGGCCCCGGGCGTCGTAAGTCCACGCCCAGGACACTCCGGCCGGGTCGGTCAGCTTCGCCAGCCTGTCGTGTTCGTTGTAGGTGTACTTCGTGGACTGGTACGCGGTACGTGCCGAGTCTGTGTAGGCGCGCTGCTCGATCGTGCGGCCGCGGACGTCCAGGATCGTCGTGGTGGCGGTGCCGCCTCTGGGCGGGATGACCGTGGTGCGGTCGCCGCCGTACTGGGTGGTTGTGCGCTTGGTCTCGTCGCCGTACTTCAGTGCAATCTCGGCGGTGACGCGTTCCGCACCGTCGTACTCCTTCTCCACTCCGGCCGGGACTTTGGTGTCGTCACCGGCGACCAGGGTGCTGGAGGGCTTGCCTGCCGCGTAGTAGGAGCCGTAGGTCTTCCAGGCCAGACCATGGGTGTCGTAATGGGTTTCGGTCACCACGCGCCCGTCGGGAGCTCCGATGGCCGGAGTCTGGGTCTGGCGAGCTCGCAGCATGCCGTCGTAGAAGGTGTACGAGGTGTCGTACTCGGCGAGGTGGTTGAGCACCTTGGAGGTGACCACGTTCGGCTCGCTGCGGGAGATGCGGTAGCTGAACTGGGCCGAAGGAACGGTGGGATGGTCCGCCTTGATCCAACCCGGTCCCCAGACCCTGACGACCCGGCCCAGCGCGTCGTACTCGACATCGCTCCGTTTGGAGTTGGCGTCGACGGCCGCCGTCATCACTCCGCGGCGGGGGTCGGTGTACTCGGTGCTGGTGTGTCCGAGTGCGTTCGTGGAGACAGTCTTGGTGGGACTCTGGCCAGAGCTGGGCGTGTAGGTAACGGTTGTTTTCGCGCCCGTGGCGTCGGTGGACGAGGTCTGGCGGCCGTAGAAGTCGTACGTGGCTGTGTTCACGGTGACGAGGCCTGTGCCCACGCCGTCGTTCTCGTCCCGGCGGGTTTCGTTGCCGGCCGATGGCTCGGCATCGAGCGTGGTCGCGCCGTCGTAGTAGTAGCGCGTGGTGCTGATCAGGTCACCAGGCAGGGTCGGGGCGATGCCACAGGGCTTGGCGACCTTCTTGGTCTCGGCGACCAAGCCCAGGATGTTCCTGGCAGTGCTGCGCGCGTACGACGTTGTGGTGCATCGCTCGTCGCCGCTCTTGGCCGTGTCGCCCGTTTCGGAGAGAGACGAGATCAGGCCGAATTCATCGAACTGTCGTACTGTTTCCGTGCGTCTGAGGTTGCCGCCCGTAATGGTGCTGCGCGTCTGGTCCTTCTGGATGCCAGTGCGATAGGCGTGCACCGTCGGCAGGCTGTCCGCGCTGCGAGAGTGGCTGGCGGTCGCCGCTGAGCGCCACGGGGTGTGGCTTGTGGCGGAGACCAGGGCGCCGCCCGAGCCGTTGTAGGTGGCGGTTTCCCGCACCATGCCGGCGTACGCTTGGTGGTCCACCAGTTCGTTGCCTTGGCTGTCGGCCACCTTCACCCCCTCGATTCCGCGGAAGTAGCGGATCTCGCTCAGTGCCTGGGTGCCTTCAGTGGGATCACCTGTGCGCACCTGGACACGTCCGTATCCCCTGCGGTCGCCCCAGGTGCGGTGCTTGGCTTTGGTGAACTCGTCGTCGCCTTTGGCCCAGGCCAGCCCACCTGGATAGGAGTAGTCGGTGCGCTTGATCGGGGCACCGGAGGTGTTGTCGGACTCGAGGATCTGGGTGACCACGTAGGAGTGGAACCAGTCCTGGTAGGGCTCGTAGCCGTCGGCCGGCGCGTCAGGCGGAGACCAGATGACCGGATAGCAGCGCTTGATGTTTGTTGCGGGCGTGGGAAGGCTGATTGCTGTGCACTCAGGTGCGGAGTAGGTGACACCGACGGTGCCGCCCGTCTCGGTGTTGACCGCGTAGACACGGTAGCGGTTGTACGGGGGAACCGGGTCGACCGCGCCTTCGACGCGGTTGGGTAGTTGCTGCCCTTTGAAGGTCACGGGCGGAAGCGTGACGGGGGTGGCGGCGGTGTGGCCGGTGCGGGTGACCGAGGCCAGCCAGAGCGCCGGGTCTATGCCGTCCCCGGTGGACGGGAACTGGTGGGTCAGCGCCCAGGAGTCGACCTTCTTGTGGGTTCCGCCGTCCAGCACCAAGGTGGTGATGCTCGTCAGCCGTTTGCGGGTGAAGTAGGACGGCGAGGAGTTGCCCTCGCACTCGGATTCGGCGGTGCAGTACTGGTCGAAGGGGACGTCCGGCCATTTGTTCGCGTTGGTCTCGGTGAACTTGTCAGCCGCGCAGTCGAAGGTGGCAGTGCGCAGGCACCGCTCGGCGACCGTGAAATCGACCTTGGCTGCGGGGGTGCCGTAGAAGTTGCTGGCGCGCAGGCCGTATTCGATGCGCTTGAGGTAGCCGCCGCGGGTGTAGCCGGTGAGTGTGCCCTTGTACGAGACGTCGACTGCGCGCTGGTAGTGGTTGGTCTCCTTGGCCCAGTAGTACGTCATGGCGTTGCCGGCGGGGTCGATGACGGCATCGAGGTTCCACCGCCAGGCTTGCTGGCACCAGGAGTTCTTGAACGCGGACGAGTGGCAGGGTTCTCCGGGGTGATTGCCGAAGACGGGCACGGTCCAGGTGGAGTTGGTCTCGTCTTTGCCTTCGCTCCAGCCTTTGGGCCGGTTGAAGCCGAAGTAGTAGCGGGTGCCGTCCGAGGTGGTTACCCGCCAGTACTCGTTGTCGTTGTCACCGTTGGCTCTGGCGGAGCTGCGGTAGAGCTCCACGCGGGTGCCGTCGTCGGTCTTCTTCCGCCACTCTCCGGTGGTGTCGTCCCTGACCAGTTCGCTTGTTGACCCGCCCAGCGACAGGATGGCGTTGTCCTTCTTCCAGCACTGGTCGCCGACTCTGTTCGACGGGTTGTTGCCGTCCTTCTTGTCGTCCTCGCATGCCACGTAGCGGCGCTCGATGAACCCGGGTGACAGGGACCAGCCGTCGCCGGCCCAGTTGGCCTGGTTGTTGGTGGCCGCCGTACGACCGTCTACGGACAGCGATGAGTAGGAAAGGCCGAGGCTGGGTTCCAGCCCTCCGGGAACGCTCGGCGTGTTGATGCCGTAGGACCAGTTGAAACCTCCGGAGGAGCCGCCGACTTCCCACTGGCCTGAAGGTGCGAGCGAGGTGGCGGTGAAGTCACCGGTGGCGCCCGAGGGTGCGGCGGCTACTGCCAGCAGGGTCGTACCTTGAGACAGCGAACTTATGCGGCTGCTGCTGGTGAGGGAGGACGGCTGCACGAGTCGGCCGGTCTTCTGCGAAGGCTTCGCCACTACGCCCGTAGCGATCTCGGCCGACAGCGTCTTGTTCTTGCGGTCATTATGCGTCTTGATGACATCGCCGGGGGCACAGTCCTTCTGGCCTGGTGCGGTCAGGGCGCATGCCGGTACCTCACGAAAGGTCAGTCGCGAGGCCCAGTCGCCGCCGTACATACCGGCGAAGTCGGCATAATCCAGTTCCAGCCCGATGCGGCTCTTCTTCTGTTCGCTGTTCTTCGGCAATGCGGTGCCCGCGTGTCCCCGAACCGCGATCAGCAGGCCGTCCACGCCCGCTGCCTTCGCCGCTGACCGGTCCAGCACCTGAACCTGGACCTGATCGGCCACGGCAGCGCCCACTGCTGGCTGAGCGCGTCCAGGAGTCTTCACTGACACCGGAACGGAACCGGCGTTCCTCTGCCGGGAGCTCTTGCCAGGTTCCGGTACGTCGACAGATGCTGTCCCGGCCGTGGGCCAACGGCCCGCCCTGTCATCGGGCTTCCACAAGTTCTCGGCAACCTCGTCAGGCTTGTTCACGCCCTTGCCCGACACCTTGGCCACAGGCACCGGGTCCGGCTTGGCCAGCTTCCGCAGTTCCAACTCGGCCGCCGCGGCCACCGGACCTCCCAAGAGGCCGGCCAGCAGGTAGGCGACCAGCGAGAACGCAACCAGTCGCGCACGTCTGCCGAATGAACGGACAGGGCGCTGGAACGCCGCACGCTGCTTTCCGGGCACCGCTTCCCCCCACAGGATGATCACACATGAAAAGCAGCGGCGACCGTAACAGTATCCACTACAAGAAAGAAAGGGGGTCGCTGCACAAAAGCCAGCTGGGCAATGACTTCCTGCAACTAGGCCACAAATGTCGGCTTTTCCAATCCGGAATCGGATGGTCACCTTCCGCCTCGCGCTCCCGGCGACACTCACTCGAGACCCCATACAGGCCAGAGGGCTCGGGGGTCAGGGCAGATTCGCATGAACTCCCGGCAGGCAACCCCGACCGACACTTTAACGGACATATTTGGACGTTCCATTGAGCAGGGCAACCATTTGACGGGCTCGCGTGTCTGCTGCGTCAACCACCACTCAAGCCCGTGAAGGAACTGAAAAGGGATCGAAAATGAACGCAATGCGCGGACGAAGGCGTGAACCGGCCCGCCGACGCGGCAGATGTCTAGGGGTGACGCTCGTCGTCGCGTTGGCAGCACCCTTGTGTGTCGTTCCGGCCACTGCGAACGACGCAGCCCCATCCACTTCCGCCGCCGGGGCGGAGCACAGCACGGAGGAGGCTGCAGCACTGGAGAAGGCCGAGGACTCGGGTGCACCGGTCGAGGTGGTGTCTCAGCGCACGGAGACATCGCAACTGTTCGCCAATCCGGACGGGGGCTTCACGCAGGACACCTACGTGGTGCCGCAGTGGGTCAGGCAGAACAACAAGCTGGTCGACATCGACCCGACCCTGAGGAAGGGCAGCGACGGCTCACTCGTCACCAGAGCCACGGAAGTGGGGGTGAAGTTCTCCGGCGGGGGCAGCGGGCCACTGGTGACGGTTACCCGTGACGGTCGCAGCATGTCCTGGTCCTGGCCCAAGCCCCTGCCTGTTCCCGAGGTTGAGCTGAACGAGGCCACGTACCGAGACGTCATGCCCGGCGTCGACCTGAAGCTCCGAGCCGGCTCGGGGGGCTTCGGTCAGCTCTTCGTCGTCAAGGACACTGCAGCCGCGGCCAACCCGGATCTGAAAAGCCTCCGGCTCACACTCGACGCCGACGGTGTGGAGGTCTCCACCGACAAGCACGGCAACCTCAAGGCCGTCAACCCGGCTGGGCAGGAACTCTTCACTGCCTCTCCACCTCGCATGTGGGACAGCGGCAAGGGAAAAGGTCTCCCCGCACTGCGGTCCGCTGCTGTCGCACCACCCAGCGATGAGTTCGAAGCGGGCAACGGAGCCAAAGAAGCGACAGTACCGGTCACAGTCGCCGAGCAGACCCTGGCGCTCACCCCCGACCAGGAGCTGCTGACCGGCAAGGACACCAACTACCCGGTCTACATCGACCCCTCGGTCAGCGGATCGCGCGAGGCCTGGACGATCGCCTACAAGCGGTATCCGACCTCCAGCTACTACAACGGCAAGAACTGGCACAACTCCGATGGCTCGGTCGGCACCTCCCTGGCACGCATCGGATACGAGAACCACACCAACGGCACCGCCCGCTCCTTCTTCCGGATGGACTCCAACAACCTGTGGAACACCAACAAGGTCATCTCCAAGTCCATCTTCCGAATCAAGAACAGCTGGTCCTGGTCCTGCTCGAACCGGACCGCGGAAGTCTGGCTGACCGGTTCCATCAGCTCCTCCACCACCTGGAACCACCAGCCCTCCTGGGCACGGAAGCTGGACTCGGTCAACGACTCCAAGGGCTACAACTCCTCCTGCCCGGCAGGCAACCTGGCCTTCGACGTCACCTCGGCGGCCAAGGAGTCGGTCACCAAAAGGTGGAACAACATCACCCTGGGCCTGCGCGCAGCCAGTGAGACCGACGTGTATGCCTGGAAGAAGTTCGACATCAAGACCGCAGTGCTGTCCACCACCTACAACACCGTCCCGGACAGGCCGTCCGGCCTCTACACGTCACCGAGCAGCGGTTCCAACTGCGGTTCCACCACGCCCTACACCGTGATCGGCAACACGGACGTCACCTTGGCCGCGAAGGTCTCCGACCGTGACGGCGGCACCGTGAAAGCCCGCTTCCTCCTCTGGCCCACCGGGCACGGCGGAGCCGAAAACGAGATCAACCAGACCGTCTCGGCGGCGTCAGGAACCGTCGCCAAGCTCAAAGCGACAAAAGCAGCACTCGCGAAGCTCCTCACAGATGCGGGAGTCACCGGAACCGGAACATTCAGCTGGCAGGTCCGTGCCGAAGACGGTGCTCTGGTCAGCGCGTGGAGCACTCAATGTCACTTCAGCTTCGACGCCACTCGCCCCAGCAACCCGCCCGGCGTCGCCTCCACACAGTTCCCGGACGGAAGCGGCGGCTGGCCCTACAACACGGCGAGCGTCCGCTCCCAGGGCACCTTCACGTTCACCAGCGGCGGTATCGCAGACGTCACCAAGTACGAGTACTGGACCAGCTGGGACAGCACCCGACGCACCGCCACCCCCAGCTCGGCAGGCGGCTCCGTCTCCGTAGAACTGACGCCAACGGTCATGGGCGCCAACCAGGTCTATGTCAAGAGCTATGACAAGGCGCAGAACTCCTCCGACACAGCCGTCTACCTCCTCTACGCCAACGGCCCCAAAACCCCCGACAAACCCGGTGACATCAACGGCGACGGCAATGCCGACCTGTGGGCCATCGACGAGGACGGCACACTGCGCCGCTTCTACGGCTCGGGCGACGGCAAACTGGCCGAGGCATACGCAAACGCTTCCAACGAAAACTGGACCAGTGCCAGGATCACACACCGAGGCGACTGGACCGACGATGGATACGAAGACCTGATCGCCCTGCGCAACGACTCCACGCTCGACACCAACCGCCTGTGGATCCAGCCCAATAACGGCTACGGATACGCCTGCACCGCCTGCACGCACGGCTCAACACGCCAGGAGCTCACGGTCTACGACCCGGCCAACAACCACTGGAAGGACGGGGCCAAGCAGATCCTCGGCATCGGTGACGTCGATGGCGGCATGGACACCGACGGCGACGGCACCGAAGACGTCCCCGGCTACCCCGACCTCCTCGTCAACGACGGCGAGTTCATCTGGCTCTACTACGGAAACCGCGACAGGCGCCTCGACAGCGACCGCGAACCCGTACTCCTTGCAGGCCCCGACGACCCGATCTCAGCGGATGGCTCCGCGATCAACGAAGTGACTCTCGGTGCGCCGGGAGACTGGAACGGGGACGGCTTGGCCGACCTGGTGGTCCGCTACGAACGGTCCGACATCGGGGGCACGCTCTGGGTCTTCCACGCCGGACAGAACGAGTTCGGGAACTACGACATCAGCCTTCAGCAGCGCACCAAGATCGGCTGGAACTGGGGATCCAACACCGTTCCCCTGTTCACCCTGACACCCGATGCGGACCACAGCGGCAACCCGCTGGACTTCTGGTGCACAACCCCCGGATCGGGCCTGCTGCGCTTTCTCGGCAACCACGAAGCTGACACGGGCCACACCACCTACAAGGAAGCATCGACGGACTTCGAGGGTTTCCAGGCAGTGAGCTGACAATACGACGCTCGCCGGGCGGCTCCTACACGGGAGCCGCCCTGCTGTCGTAGGCCGGGATATTGAAGCTCCTATTGCTGTCAAGCAGTCTGGATCCAGTCGTGGTAGGCATGAGCAAGGCGTCGTCTCGGCTGAGGCTTCGTTCAAGTCTGGAGATAGTGGTGGGCCAGACCCCGAAGTGCTGGGCGACGTCCTCGAGGGTGACGTTCCTGGGCTTGCCGTAGGGGCCGCAGGTCGGCGATGCCGGGGATGGTGACAGTAGTGGTGAAGCAGCGGAAGATCTCCCGGGCGATTGCTCGTTTCAGGAGCCGGATGATCTCCTTCTTCGTCCGGCCGGCTGCGGTCTGCCGTGCCGTGTATGTGCGGGTTCTGGCGTCGCTGGACATGCGGACGAGGGCGATGCGGTAGGAGCGGCGTTGGCATCCCGGTCCGCGCCCCGGGACAGACGGTGCCGGATCGTTCTGCCACTGGAGGCGGGGACCGGGGCGACGCCGCACAGGGCTGCGAAGGATGCCTCGGTCCGCATACGTTCGGGTTTTCCTCCGGCGGTGACCAGCAGCTGCTCCGCGGTGTCGGGGCCGACGCCGTAGGCGGCTCGCAGACCGGGGTTGTGCGCGCTGACCTCGGTCCAGGGCTCGTGTCAGGGCCTCGTGTTCGGGGGTGGGCTCCTTGACGCGTCGGGCAAGGCTCTTCAGCGCGGTGAGGACCGCGCTGTGCACCGCGTCCCCGGTCGGCCGCAGCCGGGCCCGGACATCCGTGCGGTCTGTCCCTTTGAGCTGCACGTATCTGGCACGGATGGCTTCGGGTGCGGTGACGAGGAGGTTGGTGATCTGGTTCAGGGCGGCGGTGCGGGCCTTGACGGCGGAGCGGGCGGCGTTGTGCAGGGCGCGTTTACCGGCGACGGTGTCGTCCTTGGGAACGCCGCAGGCCCGCCCGGACAGGGCGGCGCGGGCAGCAGCGTAGGCGTCGATGGGGTCGGACTTGCCGATGCGGCGCCGTTCGGCCCGGTCGGGCCGGTTGACCTCGATGACCGGGTGTCCCTGCGAGCGGGCGGCGCGGGTGAAGCCGACGCCGTAGGAGGAGGTACCTTCCACGCCGATCGCGGTCACACGGCCGTGGGTGTTCAGAAAGGCCAGGGCCTCAGTGTATCCGGCAGCGGTGGTGGCGAACTCGGCGTCGGCGAGGTGGCCACCCTTGTCGCTGATGACCGCGACGTGGATGGTGTCGGCGTGGGAGTCGACCCCGCCGAACACGTCCTGGTCCGCAGAGTCTTCCACAACCTCTGATGTCATGCTGATGGTGCCTTCCCAACCGGAGGTGGGCACCGGCCGGGTGGCGCATACAGGACATCGGTGGGGCTTCTGGCCGGGCTCCTATCAGGTCATGTTCCGCCCGGCCGGAGCCATGAGAACAGACTCCGGCGGCCGGACAGACAACACAAGGACAGCCCAGCAGGGCGTCAGTCAGACCCCGAGCCACGGCCGCCGGAACCTGACTATCAGCATCAATGTCAGACCCATTCGCCACGTTCAGGCCTGACCTTCATGACCGACAATGCGTCCTGGCGATTCAGGTCGTGGACGACGCCACGCTGCTGCGGGGCGTGTAGGCACGGGCGGTGCGCCTTCCCCGTTGCTCGCGTCCTACGCCACCCACTGCTCGTACGCCAGGTTCGCCACCAGGGCGAGCACCACCGTCAGCAAAACGACCCTGACGAAGCCGCTGCCGCGCTTCAGGGCGGTGCGGGCGCCGAGGGTGGCGCCCGCGAGGTTGAACGCGGCCATCAGGGCGGCGAGCTGCCACAGCACCGCGCCCTGCCAGGCGAACATGGCGAGGGCGCCGGCGTTGGTGCAGCAGTTGACGATCTTGGCGGTGGCGGAAGCGGTGACCAGGTCGAGGTGGAGCAGGCCGGTGAGGGCGAGGACGAGGAAGGTGCCGGTGCCCGGGCCGATGAGTCCGTCGTAGAAGCCGATGCCGACGCCGGCCAGGGCGATCGCGGCGAGTTTCCGGCGGCGGGTGGCCGGACCGGAGGCCGGGGCGGTGCCGAAGGAGGGGCGCAGGATGACGAAGGCCGCGACGGCGAGGAGCACGACCATGATCACCGGCTGGAGGACGTCGGTGCTCATCCCGGCGGCGAAGAAGGCGCCGCCCGAGGAGCCCGCCAGCGCCGCCAGCCCGATCCGGACGGCGGTGCCGACGTCCACCGGTGCCTTCCGGGCGTAGGTGACCGCCGCGCCCGTGGTGCCGACGATCGCGACCGCCTTGTTGGTGCCCAGGGCGTGCGCGGCCGGGGTGCCGGCGGGCAGGCCGAGCAGCAGGGCGGGCAGGAGCAGCAGTCCGCCGCCGCCGACCACGGCGTCGATCCAGCCGGCGGCGAGCGCCGCCAGGCACAGCAGGGCCACCACGGTCAGCGATATGTCGGGCATGATCGCGACCCTACGGAGGAGATGGATGTGGCGTCCATCGAGATGAGGTACTTCTGAGGTCGGCCCCTGCGGGGTCCGGGAGACTCACATCCCTCGACCTGCTCCGCTGAGGGCAGCGTTCCCCGCGGGAAACAGAGGTGATGCCGCCGGGTAACACCGGCACCGCACGCTCGATGCCATGACCTCGAATACGCGTGTGGTGGTGATCGGCGCCGGCCTCGCGGGCGTGACACTCGCCCGGCGGCTCGGTGAGCTCGGCACGCCCGCGCTGGCCGTCGGCGAAGAGGAGCACCGCCCGTACAACCGGGTGCTGCTCGCCGAGGTGCTGGCGGGACGCTACAGCCCCGAGGTGATCGGACTGCCGGCGCCCGCGGGACTGCTGCGGGACCGGGTCACCGGCATCGACCGGGACGGCCGGACGGTCCACTGCGCCGACGGCTCGCGCATCGCATACGACACGCTGGTCCTGGCCACCGGCTCCAACCCCGTCCTGCCGCCACTGCGCGGTCTGTTCACCGCGGGGCGCGAGCTGCCCGAGGGCGTGCACGCCTTCCGCACCATGGACGACTGCCTGGGCCTGTCCAAGGCGGTACGGCCGGGGGTGCGGGCGGTCGTCATCGGCGGCGGGCTGCTCGGCGTCTCCGCGGCCCGCGCGCTGGCGGTGCGCGGCGCGCAGGTCGTGCTCGCCCAGCAGTCGGAGCGGCTCATGGAGCGCCAGCTCGACCCGGCCGCGTCGAAGCTGGTCCACCGGCATCTGACCGGCCTCGGCGTCGAGGTGCACACCGAGTGCCGGGTGCGGGACGTGCGCTGCACCGGCGGCGCGGTGCGCTCGGTGGAGATGGCCGACGGCTATGCCCTCGACGCCGACCTGGTGGTGCTGGCCTGCGGCGTCCGGCCGCGCGTGGGACTCGCCCGGGACGCGGGCCTGGCCGTGCACCAGGGCGTCCTCGTCGACGACGAGCTGCGCACCTCCGACCCGCACATCCGCGCAATCGGGGACTGCGCCCAGCACGACGGCACCCTGTACGGACTGGCGGCACCCGCGCTGGAGCAGGCCGAGGTCCTCGCCGAGCAGCTCGCGGGCGACCCCGGCGCCCGCTACACCGGCACCCGCTCGCTGACCCGGCTGACCCTCACCGGACCGGACCGGCCCGGCCTCCCGGCCACCCCCGGTGGCCCCGGTGGCCCCGGCCCGCACAGCCCGCTCGACCTCGCCGCGTTCGGCGAGACCGAGGCCCGCCCCGGCGACGACGTCGTGCAACTCGCCGACGCCACCCGCGGCACCTATCGCAAGGTCGTCGTCCGCGGCGACCGCCTGGTCGGCGGGGTCCTCGTCGGCGAACTCGGCACCGTCGGCGCGCTCGCCCGTGCCTGGGAGGGAGCAGAGCCGCTCCCGTCCGACGGCGGCCCCCTGCTCCACCTGCTCACCCATGACGGAGGCTCCTGATGTCCACGACGACTCTTCGTGCCCGCCCCACGATCGTGCTCGTCGGGCACGGCATGGTCGGCCAGCGCTTCCTGGAGGCGCTCGCCGAGCGCGGCCTGACCGGCACGCACCGCGTGGTCGTGCTGTGCGAGGAGCCGCGCCCGGCGTACGACCGCGTCCAGCTCACCTCGTACTTCTCCGGGCGGACGCCCGAGGAGCTGTCGATGACCGACATGGCCTTCATCGACGAGCACGGCATCGAACTGCACGTCGGTGACCCGGCCGAGCACATCGACCGCGAGGCGCGCACGGTGACCGCCCGCTCCGGTCTGAGCGTCGGCTACGACGTGCTGGTGCTGGCCACCGGCTCCTACCCGTTCGTGCCGCCGGTCCCCAACAAGGACGCCGAGGGCTGCTTCGTCTACCGCACCATCGAGGACCTCCTGGCCATCGAGGAGTACGCCGGGTCGAGGGCGAAGACCGGTGCCGTGGTCGGCGGCGGGCTGCTCGGCCTGGAGGCCGCGGGCGCGCTCAAGGGACTCGGGCTGACCACGCACATCGTGGAGTTCGCGCCGCGGCTGATGCCCGTGCAGGTCGACGAGGGCGGCGGCGCGGCGCTGCTGCGCACCATCGAGGACATGGGCCTGACCGTGCACACCGGCACCGGCACCCAGGAGATCGTGACCGGCCCGGACGGCGCGGTCACCGGGATGAAGCTGTCCGACGGCTCCGAGCTCGCCGCCGACATGGTGGTGTTCAGCGCCGGTGTCCGTCCCCGCGACCAGCTCGCCCGGGACGCGGGCCTGGCGGTCGGCGAGCGCGGCGGCATCACGGTCGACGAACGGTGCCGCACCGTCACCGACGCGCATGTGTACGCGATCGGCGAGTGCGCGCTCGCCGCCGACGGGCGGGTGTACGGCCTGGTCGCGCCGGGCTACGAGCAGGCGGAGACCGCGGCGGCGGCCATCGCGCAGGCGGAGGAGGCGTCGTTCACCGGCGCCGACCTGTCCACCAAGCTGAAGCTGCTCGGCGTGGACGTGGCCTCCTTCGGCGACGCGCACGGCACCGCCGAGGACTGCCTGGACGTGGTCTACGCCGACTCCCGCGCCGGCCTGTACAAGAAGCTGGTCATCGGCCGGGACGGCACGCTGCTCGGCGGCGTCCTGGTCGGCGACGCGGAGGCGTACGGCACGCTGCGCGCCCTGACCGGTTCGGTGCCGCCGGTCGCCCCCGAGTCGCTGGTGCTGCCCGCCGGAGCCGGCGGCCCGGCACAGCTCGGCCCGGGCGCGCTGCCGGACGACGCGGTGATCTGCTCCTGCCACAACGTCACCAAGGGCACGATCCGCGGCGCGGTCACCGAGCACCAGTGCACCACCGTGCCGGAGGTGAAGAAGTGCACCAAGGCCGGCACCGGCTGCGGCAGCTGTGTGAAGGTCCTCGGCCAGCTGGTCAGCTCGGAGCTGGAGGCGAGCGGCGTCGAGGTCGACAAGGGCCTGTGCGGCTGCTTCGGCCAGACCCGCGAGGAGCTCTACGAGATCGTCCTCGCCCTGCGCATCACCTCCTACCGGGACCTGCTGGACCGGCACGGCCGCGAGGAGGCCCGCGGCGGCGACGGCTGCGAGGTCTGCAAACCGGCCGTCGCCTCGATCATCGCCTCCCTCGCCCCGACGATCGGCGCCAGCGGCTACGTCCTGGACGACGAGCAGGCGGCGCTGCAGGACACCAACGACCACTTCCTGGCCAACCTGCAGAAGAACGGCTCGTACTCGGTGGTACCGCGCATCCCCGGCGGTGAGATCGCCCCGGAGAAGCTGATCGTGATCGGCGAGATCGCCCGGGACTTCGGGCTCTACACCAAGATCACCGGTGGACAGCGCATCGACATGTTCGGCGCCCGCGTCGAACAGCTCCCGCTGATCTGGTCCCGGCTGGTCGACGCCGGCTTCGAGTCGGGCCACGCCTACGGCAAGTCGCTCCGCACGGTGAAGTCCTGCGTCGGGCAGACCTGGTGCCGCTACGGGGTGCAGGACTCCGTGCGGATGGCGATCGACCTGGAGCTCCGCTACCGGGGCCTGCGCTCGCCGCACAAACTGAAGTCGGCGGTGTCGGGCTGCGCCCGCGAGTGCGCCGAGGCCCAGTCCAAGGACTTCGGCGTGATCGCCACGTCCAACGGCTGGAACCTGTACGTCGGCGGCAACGGCGGCGCCACCCCGCGCCACGCCGACCTGCTGGCGCAGGACCTGTCCGACGCCGAACTGGTCCGGCTGATCGACCGGTTCCTGATGTTCTACATCCGCACCGCGGACCGGCTGGAGCGCACCTCGACCTGGCTCGAGCGGATCCCCGGCGGCCTGGACCACGTGCGCGACGTGGTCGTCCACGACTCGCTCGGCATCTGCGACGAGCTGGAGGGGCTGATGAGCGCGCACGTCGCGCACTACCGCGACGAGTGGGCCGAGACCGTCAACGACCCGGAGAAGCTCGCCCGGTTCGTGTCCTTCGTCAACGCGCCCGACACCCCCGACCCGGTGGTCGCCTTCGTGCCCGAGCGCGACCAGATGAAGCCCGACCTGCCGCTGCTGGACATCGGCATGCGGCCGTCCGCCGTCACGGACGAAGTCCTGGAAGGAAGCGCCAAGCGATGACCCTGGCACCCGAGACGACCGAACTGTCGATCCGACTGCGGCTGTCGGACGGCTGGTTCACGGCCTGCGACCTGAGCGCCCTGCTCCCCGGCCGGGGCGTGGCGGTGCTGCTGCCCGACGGCGGCCAGGCGGCCCTGTTCCGCGACCGCACCGGCGAGCTGTACGCGATCGACAACCGCGACCCGTTCACCGGGGCGGCGGTCCTCTCCCGCGGCCTGACCGGCACCCACCAGGGCCGCCCGTTCGTCGCCTCCCCGCTGCTCAAGCAGCGCTTCGACCTGGCGTCGGGGCAGTGCCTGGACGACGAGTCGGTGCGGGTGACGACGTATGAGGTGACGACAGCCGAGGCAGCCGAGGCAGCCGGGACGGCCGGGCCCGGCGGGGTCGCGTAACCCTCACTTCAGGCCTCGTAGCCCTCGCTCCAGACCTCGTAACCCTCGCTGCAGGCTTCGTAGCTCTCATTTCAGAGCGTCGTAGCTCTCACTTCAGGGCGTCGTACCCGACCCCCGTCATCCGCTCCGAGGCGGTCCACAGCCGCTCGCCCATCCGGTCGTCGAGGGTCCACGGGGCCCGCCAGGAGGGGGCGGGGGTCCGGCCCCGGAACATGTAGGCCGGTCCGGTGAAGGAGTCGGGGCGGACGCCGGGGGCGGTGGCCGCGTACAGGAGCGGGACCGCGCCGACGTCGGCGGAGTGGGCGAGGAGGCGGGCGCCCGTCCGCATGGTCCATTCCGCGGCCCGGCGCCCCTCCGCCCGCGAGCCCGCGGTGTGCAGCTCGGTGGCCGTGTACCCCGGGTGGGCCGTGGCGGCCACCAGGTCCGTGCCGTGTGCCGCCAGCCTGCGGGCCAGCTCGTGGGTGAAGAGCAGGTTGGCGGACTTGGACCGGCCGTAGGCGGGCCAGCGGTGGTAGCGGCGCAGGGCGTGCGGGTCGTCGAGATCGATGTTGGCCAGCGCGTGGAACGGGCTGGAGACGTTCACCACGCGGCCGGAACCGGCGGCGAGCAGCGCGGGCAGCAGCAGTCCGGTCAGGGCGAAGTGGCCGAGGTGGTTGACGCCGAACTGGGTCTCGAACCCGTCCGCGGTCGTACCGTAGGGCAGCGCCATCACACCGGCGTTGTTGACCAGCAGATCGACATGGCCGTAGGGCAGGGTGCCCGCGAACTCCCGTACCGAGGCGAGATCGCCGAGGTCCAGCCGGCGCAGTTCCGCACGCGCGCCGGGCACCTCGGCCGCGAGCCGCCGTACGGCCGCCGCGCCGCGCGTCTCGCTGCGGCAGGCGAGCACCACCCGTGCCCCCTTGCGCGCCAGTTCACGCGCGGTGACATAGCCGAGCCCGCTGTTGGCGCCGGTGACGACGGCGACGCGCCCGCTCTGGTCGGGGATGTCGTGCACACTCCAGCCGGTCAACCCTGACTCCTTCCCGAGTGCCTGCGCCGGACGCCCCTCACCGTACGCCCACGACCCTGCCCACCGGAGCGGAGAGCTACCGTCCGGTCACGTCACGTTCGCATCACGGCTCTTTCATTTCCCCGCCGCACCGCCCGTCCCTCAATACGTTCGTCACCTCAAATCCCGCAATCACACACCGAACCGATCCGAGGGATCTTCCGTGCACATGCTCCGCAAGCCCGTCACCGTGGCCGTCACCGCCCTGGCCCTCGCCGCCCTGCCCGCCACCACCGCGCAGGCCCACGAGGGCAACCACCCGTTCAAGAACTGCACCGAGGCGTACGAGAACGGGGTCTCGAACATCCCGGCGAGCGACGAGGAGCACTACGGCAAGCACCTCGACCGCGACAACGACGGCGTCGGCTGCGACAACCCCCCGGCGGACTTCGTCCCCGCCGAGGACGCCGACAACGCCGATGACAGCGACGACTCGGGCAGTGGCCAGGACGCCGGCTCCGACTCCGGCACCGGAGCGGGCGACACGACCGAGGCCGCCGGGCAGAAGGACACCGACCTCGCCGCGACCGGCGGCTCCGACGCCACGCCGTACATCGCGGCGGGCAGCGTGGCCGTGCTGGTCGCGGGCGGCGGTCTGCTGATGGCGTCCCGCAGGCGGCGGGGCGACGGCTGACGTGCCGCCAGAGTCCGCCCGGGCGCACGCGCGACGGCTGTACGGAGACCGGTCACGGCGTGTCCATGCCGTGTCCACCGCGCTCCCCTAGGGTCCCTGACCGCGCGACCCCGCCGCCGACCGGCGGCGGGGCGGTCACGGCACCTCTGGAGTGAGAGTGGAACGTCGTACCCTCCTGCGTGCGGTCGCCCTCGGCGGTTCCTCCGCCGCGCTGGGCGGAACCCTGTGGCGCGGCGCCGCGTACGCCGCCCCCGCCCAGCCCGGCCCCGGCCCGTACGGGCCGCTGGGCTCGCCCGACGCCAACGGCATCCGGCTCCCGTCCGGTTTCTCCAGCCGGGTGATCGCCCGGTCCGGCCGGACGGTACCCGGCACGTCCTACACCTGGCACAACGCGCCGGACGGCGGCGCCTGCTACGCCGACGGGCCGGGCTGGATCTATGTGTCCAACTCGGAGATCAACCCGTCGGGCGGCGCGAGCGCCGTGAGGTTCTCCTCGACGGGCACGGTGACCGCGGCGTACCGCATCCTGTCCGGCACCCGGCAGAACTGCGCGGGCGGCAGTACGCCGTGGAACACCTGGCTGTCCTGCGAGGAGGTCTCCCGCGGCTACGTCTACGAGACCGACCCGTGGGGCGTGGCCGCGGCCGTGCGCCGCCCGGCGATGGGCCGCTTCAAGCACGAGGCGGCCGCCGCCGACCCGGTGCGCGAGGTGATCTATCTGACCGAGGACGAGTCGAACGGCCGCTTCTACCGGTTCGTCCCGGCGGCCTGGGGCGACCTGTCCTCCGGCACCCTGCAGGTCATGGTCGCGGGCTCCGGTACGTCCGGTTCCTTCGGCTGGGCCGACGTGCCCGACCCGGACGGCTCGCCGCGCAGCACGCGCAGTCAGGTCTCCGGCTCGAAGTCCTTCAACGGCGGCGAGGGCTGCCACTACGCCGACGACACGGTGTGGTTCACCACGAAGGGCGACAACCGTGTCTGGCAGGTCGACCTGACCGCCGGCACCTACGAGCTGGCCTACGACGACTCCCTGGTGACCGGCGGCTCGGCGCCGCTCACCGGCGTCGACAACGTCACCGGGTCCTCCTCCGGCGACCTGTTCGTGGCCGAGGACGGCGGCAACATGGAGATCTGCATCATCACGCCCGACGACGTGGTGGCCCCCTTCCTGCGCATCGACGGCCAGTCCGGCTCGGAGATCACGGGCCCGGCGTTCTCCCCCGACGGCAGCCGGCTGTACTTCTCCAGCCAGCGCGGCACCAGCGGCAGTTCCTCGGGCGGGATCACCTACGAGGTGACGGGCCCGTTCCGGTCGTAGCTGCCGGTGCGGTCGCGGGGGTCGCCGGGGTGGTCGCGGGCGTGGTGTCGTCGGCCGCCCACAGGGACCGCACATGGCCGAGGTGGCGGGACATACAGGCCTCGGCGGCCGGGGCGTCACCGGCCAGCATCAGGTCCAGCAGTTCCAGGTGCTCCTCGGCGGAGGCCACCAGCCTGCCGCGCTCGTCCAGTGCCGTCAGCCCGTACAGGCGGGACCGTTTGCGCAGGTCGCCCACGGTCTCGACGAGCCGTTCGCTGCCGTGCAGGGCGAGCAGCGAGAGGTGGAAGCGCCGGTCGGCGTCCAGGTAGCCGATCAGGTCGTGCCCGCGGGCCGAGGTGACGATCTCCTCGGCCACCGGGCGCAGCGCCTCCAGTTCCTCGCGGCGGGCGGAGCGGGTGACCGCGCCGACGGTCGGGACCTCGATCAGGGCACGCAGCTCGGTGTACTGGTCGAGGTCCCGTTCGCTGACCTCGGTGACCCGGAAGCCCTTGTTCCGCACAGGTTCGACCAGGCCCTCGCGGACCAGGTCCAGCATGGCCTCCCGGACCGGGGTGGCGGAGATGCCGAAGTCGGCGGCGAGGGCCGGCGCCGAGTAGACCCGGCCGGGCTGGAGTTCCCCGGAGATCAGGGCGGCGCGCAGGGCATGGGCGACCTGGTCGCGCAGGCGCTCCTGCGCGGTGATGAGGTTCGACTGCTTCAGATGGCCACCCATGGCCCGCCTCTCGTTCTCTGCCTCTGCTCCGCTGCGATGCGCAGCACCTCAGCGTAAGGACACCCGAGAGGGAAGAGGGCGCCGGGCGGCACAGTACGGACGGTCCCGCCGGGTGCGACGGCGGGACCGCCCGCGATCGGCCGGTCCCGGTCGAGCGCCCGTGATCGGCCGGTCCCGGTTCACCTGCTCCGACCGGTCATGGCCCGGTTCACCGCCTGAGCGGGCCGTCGCAGGTGTACGGGGCGGTGCCGGCCGTGCGGTCGGACCAGATCTCCACCTCACCGAACGAGCAGTTCATGTCCGCGAGGTTCGGGGACGCGGGGCCCGCCCGGTCGAGGAGGAAGTAGTCCACGGTCTCGGACATGTCCTGGAAGACCTGGTCCGGGTCGCCCGCCCGGGTCAGGCGCGCCGTGATGCGGCCGGTGCACACGAATCGAGGCATTGCGCTGTCGCCGTTGGCCGTGCACTCGGGGGTGCTGTACGTGGCGTCGGCGAAGGCCGAGCGCACGGCGCCGGACGTGGTCTCGCGCAGGGCCTCGTTCGGGGTGTACTTCGTGTCCGGGACGAAGAGTTCGTCCACCCGCGGGATCTGCCGGTCGAGGAAGGCGTCGTACTCGCGCTGGACCGCCGGGTCCCGGCCGAGCCGGCCGCGCCAGGCGTCGAAGGCGGCCGGGTCGTCGGCCCGCAGGTGCCGGTACATCTCCTTCAGGACCCCGGGCCGCTCGGTCCACAGATACTCGAAGAAGGTGCCCGCGTAGCTGTAGAAGCGGAAGCCGTCGCCCTCGTACGTGGCGTGCAGGATCTCGTCGACCGTCATCCGCGGGCCGCCGCCGGCCGTGTCGTCGATGATCGACTGCACCAGGGACCTGCGGACGGCGACACCGTCGTCGCGGGTGGCGCCGTCGAAGAACTCGGCCGTGCCCTCGTCCATGGCGGTGGTGCGATCGTTCTGGTACCAGGGGCCCTCGCCGAAGAAGCCGTGCACCGCCCAGCGGCCGTTGAGGTAGTGCACGTACTCGTGGCGGAACAGCTCCTCCAGGGTCAGCCGCGAGTCCTGCGGGACGCGCCGCTGGTAGGTGTAGAAGGTGGCGCCGCGCTCGATGTAGATGCCGCCGTTGTCGGTGCCCATCCCGGTCAGCAGCGGGTGGTACGTCTCGTAGTCGGCGCGGGAGGCGTACAGCACGGTGTTCAGCGTGCTGTTGGGGTCGCCGGCCAGCGGCTCCTCGGTGCCGAGGACGCGGTGGAACTGCGCCTCGACCTGCTTGCTCGCGTAGTACAGCTGGTCGACGGTGGCGCGGTCGAGCCCGGTGCGGACCTTCAGGTCGCCGTTGTCGTAGGTGTAGGTGTGCGGGAACAGCTCCCGCTCGATGTCGTCCCGGCAGACGCCGTACGGTTCGCACGCGTCGTAGTGGTTGAGCCAGGACGCGATCTTGGCCCAGGGCTCGCTGCCCTTGCCCCAGTCGGCGACGACCGGGGCGAGCAGGGCGCCGAGGTCGGTGACGATCCCGTCCCGGAGGGAGTCGATCTGCCCGAAGCGTGCGTACTCGGAGAGCGCGTCACGCACGGTCCACTCGTTGCGCGTGCCCTGCAGGTGGGTGTGCTGCGCGAACTTCCGGAAGCTCTCCCGGTAGGCGGTGTCGCGGGCGGCGAGGGCGCGGAAGGCACGGTCGTCGTTGCCCGGGTAGATACCGAGGTAGTTGACGGAGAGTGCGGCCAGGGCGGCGCCGCCCCAGTCGGGGTCCTGGTTGGTCTCGGGGTGGTACTGGTCCATGGTGGCCAGCACCTTGCGGATCAGGCCGAGCTGCGAGTGGCGCAGGCCCGGCGCGCTGCCGGCGTAGAGCGCCTCGCGCAGGGTCCGGGCGTTGGTGCCGGTGGCGTCGAAGGTGCGGGACGCGGTGCCGAAGTAGTGGATGGCGCGCCGCATCGCCTCGGTGGTCGGGGGATCGGTGACGTCGATCTCGTCGCGCGCGAAGTCGTGGTAGGCGACGGCGTGGAGATACGTGAACATCTCCAGCAGGTTGCTGCCGTTCCGGCCGTCGTGTCCGGCGGCGAGGGCCCTGGCCCGGTGGGACACGGCCTGGACGTGCCCGTCCGACATGACGGGCGCGAGGCGGGCGTCCCAGGTCCAGACGATGCGGTCGACGCAGTCGAGGGTGACGGACGGGTCGCCGAGGAAGTCCGCGAAGGCCTCGGGGGCGAGGCCGGTGACGCCGTCGAGGGTGCAGGGGACGTCGGCGGAGGTGAGGACGGCCGTGGCGGCCGCGGTGTGCGGGGAAATCGCGGCGGTGCCGCTGACTTCGCCGCCGGTGTGCCGGCCGGGGACCCGGCCGTCGGCGAGGGCGCCGTCGCCGGGGGACGTCCGGCTGACGGACACCGGCTGGGGCGCCTTGCCGAGGTGGAGCACCTCGTCGTGCGGGTCGGAACCGCCGGAGGCGGCGGGCCCGGTGGCACCGGCCGTCCCGGTGGGGACGGTGGAGGGGGTGGAGACCGCGGAGGCGGAGGTGGAGGCCGCGGAGGCGGCGGAGGCGGCGGCCCGGGAGGGCGAACCGTGTGCCGTGCCGCCCGCGGCGGTGCCCAGCAGCGCCGTGGAGAGCGCCGTGGAGAGGGCCCCGGCGAGCAGGGCGACGCGGAGGGATCTGGGGCGGAACGGGCGCGGGGACATGCGGTGTTCGCTCGGTTTCTGGGACACCTTTCGGCTCCTGTGGGGTGAGTGGGAGGTGATGTGGGGAGTCGCCCCCGCCCCCTCCCGAGGCGCGGACGTCCGCATGGCGGTGACGAGCTGACGCCGGATCGTCCCTGAGGAGAACGGGAGTATTGACGCGTCCACGCCACTGCAATGTGACCCGTAACATAGTAATGTGACATTGCACTGACAACCCCTCAGCGCGATTCCCTGGAGCCCGCGATGACCGACAGCACCGCCGACCGCCGCCGCACCGGCAGCCACGACCTGTCCGTCTCCACCGACCTGGCCCGGTTCATGACGGAGCGATGGGAGCCCACCCCGCTCTCCGAGGAGCGCCGCGTCCCGGCCCGTGCGGTCACCCCGGCCCGCCGCGCGAGGCTGTCGGCGCGGTTCCCCGGCGACCGTCTCGTCATCCCCGCCGGGGAGTTGAGGACCCGTTCCAACGACGTCGACCACCGCTTCCGCCCGTACAGCGGGTACGCCTGGCTGACCGGACTGACCGGCGAGGACCAGGCGGGGCACGTGCTGGTGCTGGAGCCGTCGGGCCCGCACAGCCACGAGGCGGTGCTGTACCTCCGCCCCCGCTCCCCCCGTACGGCCGACGGCGACGGCGACGGCGGCTGGAACGACGCCTTCTACCGGGACCGCCGCTACGGCGAGTTCTGGGTCGGCCGCCGCCCCGACCTCGCCGAGGCCGAGCGGCTGACCGGGATCCGCTGCGCCCGCCTGGCCGAGCTGGGCGGCGCCCTGCCCCCGGGCCGCGAGCCGGGCACGGACCCGCAGCTGGCGGCGGCCCTCTCAGAGCTGCGCCTGGTGAAGGACGCCTGGGAGGTGGAGCAGCTCCGACTCGCCGTCGACCACACGACGACCGGCTTCGAGGACGCCGTACGGTCCCTCCCGCAGGCCCTCGCCCACCCGCGCGGGGAGCGCTGGATCGAGGGCGTGTTCGGGCTGCGCGCCCGCGCGGAGGGCAACGGCCTCGGCTACGAGACGATCGCCGCCTCCGGCGCCCACGCCTGCGTCCTGCACTGGACCCGCAACGACGGCCCGCTGGACCCCTCCGACCTGCTGCTGCTCGACGCCGGCGTGGAGACCGACACCCTCTACACCGCCGACATCACCCGCACCCTGCCGCTCTCCGGCCGCTTCTCCCCCGTACAGCGCCAGGTCTACGACCTGGTCCTCGCCGCCCAGGAGGCGGGCATCGCCGCGGTGCGGCCCGGCGCGAGGTTCCGCGACTTCCACGAGGCGGCGATGCGGGTGATCGCGGAGGGCCTGGCCGAGTGGGGCGTGCTGAAGGACGCGGAAGGCGACCTGCACCGCCGCTACACGCTCTGCTCCAGCGGCCACATGCTGGGCCTGGACGTCCACGACTGCGCCCAGGCGCGGGCACGGACGTACCTGGACGGCGTCCTGGAGGCGGGCCAGGTCCTGACGGTCGAGCCGGGCCTGTACCTCCAGCCCGACGACCTGACCCTCCCCCAGGAGCTCCGCGGCATCGGCATCCGCATCGAGGACGACCTCCTGGTCACCGCGGAAGGCGCCCACCTGATGTCCTCCGCACTGCCACGGACACCGGAGGCCGTGGAGGAGTGGATGGGAACCCTGTTGCCGGGATAGGCCGCAGGCGTCCTGCCCGGCGCCCGCGCACCGGTACGCACGAGGGATGAGTACGCGTGCTCAGGCGCACCGCGGACCGGTCGGCGACGATGAGGACCGTCCCGACCGAACTGGAGAACCCGCATGCTCAGCCGCCTCGCCGATCGTCTGGTCCCCGCCGTCGGACGGCTGACGGTCACCGCCGACGAGGGCACCGGCCTCCTCCCGCCCGGCATCATCGCCGCCAACCACAGCTCGCTCGCCGATCCCGCCGTCGTCCTGGCCGGACTGCAGCGCCTCGGTGTCCGGCCCGTCATCATGGCGACCGCCGGACTCTGGCGCGTGCCCCTGCTCGGCCGTGCCCTCTCTCGTGAAGGCCACATCCCCGTCCACCGCGGCGACCCCCGCGCACCCCAGGCCCTCGACCTCGCCCACGAGGCGCTGGAACAGGGCCGGCACCTCCTCATCTACGCCGAGGGCGGACTCCCGGCCCGCAAGGACGCGACCGAAGCCGCGCCGGGCGCCTTCCGGCACGGGCTCGCCCGGCTCGCGCAGCGCACCGGCGCACCCGTCATCCCGGTCGGCCAGGCCGGCGCTCGCCGCATCACCTCCGGGTCGCGAGCCAAGCAGCTCGCGGGCCTGGCCACCGCCCCGCTGCGCCGCCCGCGCCTGCACGTCCACGTCGGGTCCCCGCTGCGGTTGGAGGGCGACGGACCCGCGGTCACGGCCCGGGCCCATCTCGCCGTCACCGCGGCGTGGAGGACCGCCGCCGCACATCTGGGTGAGCCCGCGGCACTGGCCGCCTGAGAACGCCCGTGCCGCCGGGCCGGAATCAGCCGCACAGCACGGCACCGACCTCCTCGGGCGTGTGCAGCGCGAGGCCGGAGTCGAGCATCCCCGTGCGGCGCCGGTCGGCGTCGAGCGCGGCTCGCGGACGTGCCAGGAGAGAGCATCGGTGCCTCACACGGTGTCCGCGCAGCGTCGGTGATCGCGCCCCGGCGGCCGACCAAGAGCCATCAGAAGCGCACTGGACCCGCGCCACGGACACCGCAAGGGTGAACCCAGCACAGAGAGACGCCGACGAAACTGGCACAGCAGGTGAACACCCTGATCCGAGGCCGGCGCCCGGGCCACGGGCCGGTCAGCGCGTGGCGACGGAATCGCGGTGCGCGTTCCGGTACGACTCGTACAGCCTGCCTGCGATTTCGCAGGAGGCCGTGGTGTTCTGCCCTGCCTCGTTCACACCCCTGCACAACGGGCATGCTGAGCCGTGCTCCAGCATGCGCCGGTATGCCGCATGCTCCGGTGTCTCGTCGGGCCGTGCGGGGTGAGGCGCGCCGAGGTTCTCGTAGTGGTCGGCGAGGGCGTTCACGGAGCGGGCGAGGCGTTGGGCGTGCGCGATCCCGGCGGGCAGCGAAGAGTGCGCTTCGATGCTCAGCCGCATCCGGGCCTCTGCGATGGAGGCCAGCGCACACACCCGGGGCACGTCGTCGTCAGGCAGCCGGGCGGCGGCCATCGCGATCTCGGGGATGGCGAGCATGATGTGCCCGCGCAGCTGGAGGGTGAGGGTCTCCAGCTCGTCCGGCGTCGGGGGTTCGGCGTCCCCGGCGAGCAGGCGGTGTGCGCTGGTCCGCATCGTGTCGATGTCCAGCGGTCGCTGGTCGTGCTGTGTCACCGCTGCGTCTTCTGTCGCGTTCGGTGTACGTCTCGTAGTCACACCGCGATGATGGGCGTGCACGCCAAGACGCGGACAGGCCGTGGCGCGGCCACTCGCGGCCACTCGCGGCCACGTGGCGGCCACAGGCGGGAACGAGCCCTATGACACCTCAGACTGGGCGAATGAGCCGGAACGACGCACTCAGAGCCGCGCGGCTGCGCGTCGGCTGGCGCACCGTCGAGCAGGCCGCGGCCGGGCTCACCGGGCACGGGCAGCAGCTCCTCGACGACCGCCAGTTCAACGTGTCACCGCGCACCTGGCGCCGCTGGGAAGGCGAACGCCCTGGCTGGCCCGCGGGGGAGACGGCGATCGTCCTGCACGACGCTCTGGGCCGCTGGCCCGAGGACCTCGGATTCACCACGCCCCCGGGATGGATCCGCCCCGAGCACCGCGAAGGGGCCGATGTGAAACGCCGCGCGTTCGTCTCCGCCACCGCCGCCGCGCTCGTCGCCGGACCCACCGTCCCGCAGCACGTAGACCCCGCCCTGATCGACTACTTCCAGGCGCAGCTCGAAGGGCACTACCGGGCGGACATGTTCCTCGGCCCGCACGACCTGATCGGCACCGTGTCCGCGCAGTACCAGCTCATCGACAAGCTGGTGCGGTCGGCGAAGGGCGAGACCCGCAGAGGGCTGCTTCGGGTCGGTGCCGCCTATGCCGCCCTGGTGGGCTGGCTGTACCAGGACGCCGGCGACATGGAGGCCGCGGCGTTCTGGCGCGGTGTCACGCAGGAGATCGCGATGCGGTCCCGGGATGCGCACCTGATCGGCTACAGCCTGGTCAACCAGGCACAGGTGCGTACCGACCTGGGCGACGGGTACGCGGTCATCGACTTGTGCGAGGCGGCCCTTGACGACTCCCGTCGTCTGGCGCCGAAGGTGCGCATCATGGCGATGCAGCAGCAGGCGCACGGGGCGAGCCTCACCCTGGACCGCAGCGCGGTGGACCGACTGATCGACGAGGCGGACCGGCTGCTGGCCCATGTCGACGACGATCTGCCGTGGGGGAACGCCTGTCGGCGTACTCCGGGCTATCTGGAGGTGCAGCGGGCCACCTGCTACGGCCGGCTCGGCCTGGGACCGGAGGCGGTGTCTTTGTGGTCGCAGGTCCTCGAGGTGGTGCCGGACACGGCGCGCCGCGATCGCGGGGTGTACCTGGCGCGGCACGCGTCTGCGGCGGCCGGGGCGGGTGAGCCGGAGCAGGCGCTGGAGATTGCGCGCGGGGTGGCGGCCATTGCTGTGGAGACCCGGTCGGCGCGTATGCACCGGGAGTTGGCCACCCTGCAGCGTGCGATGCGGCCGTGGCAGGATGCCCCGGTCTGCCGGGGCCTCGCCGAGGTCCTGGCGTCCGTGATCGAGGGGAGCTGAGCGTGGCAGAGGCAGCGGTGCCGCTGACCGAGGAGCAGATCGGAGCTGCGCTCCAGAAGGTGCGCGGCTGGAAGCGTGAGGGCGATGAGATCACCCGCACCTACGGGATCCGCTACCACGGAGGTGTGGCGATGATCGTGCACGTGGCCGATGTCGAGCGGCTGGTGGGCCACCACGCGGACATCGACCTGCGGTGGGGTCGGATTCGGTTCGCCGTCACTACGCACGATGCAGGGCACAAGCTGACCGGGGCGGACTTCGATCTGGCGGAGCGTATTGACGCCATCGCCCGGGCGCACGGAGCCGAGCCGCTCGAGGACTGAGCCTGGACACACTGGAGCCCCCGGGACGGCCGTCACGCCGTCTCTGGGGGCTATTTCCGGCTAGGCCTTCGGCACGGCCCACTCCACCGGCTCATCCAGATCCGTCGGCGAGTACAGCACCCGTTCCGCCCGTCCCTGCTCCGGCACCTGGAACGTGACCTTCCCCCGGACGCAGTCACCGCCCCGCACCTTCGCCTCCAGCGGATAGAGCGGCTGAGGCAGCGCGCCCCCGCTGGTGTGGGTCGGCTCCATCCGCGCTCCGTCCGCATACGCCAACGTCCACACGAACGGACCCACCTGAATCGCCTCGTCGCCCTTGTTGCACACCTTCACCTCGACGACGGCCCACTTCTGTCCCTCGGACAGCAGCCCCGGTCCACCGGTGATGCCCTTGTCTTCGAACGCGAGTGCAGCCGCCGAGAAGTCGTTGCCGCCGGCGCTGATGTCGACGGTGTCGCCGAGCTGGTACCTCTCTGGGCTGGCCTCCGCCTGGGGCCCGCCAGTCGTCAGCCATACCGGCCGAAGTGACGAGCCGCCTGTTCTCTCGAACGGGCGAGACCTCCGGCCGTGCGTGCTGGTCTCGCGAATACCTGTGCCGTCAGCGCCCGGCCGGTTCGAGGTAGCGCCGCCGGAGGCAGTGCGGGTCGTCGACACCGATGTCGTACCAGGGCTCGCCGCGCTGGAGCCGGGGCAGAGCGCTCACCCAGACCGCGACGGCGATCCGCCCTGAACCACTTGACGTAGCTCAGCAGAGCACGCCGAAGAGGGCGGCACCCCCGCACGGGTGCCGCCCTCTCTTCGTGGTCCGGAGCCGCCGCCGATCGGTGAGGGTGGTCGGGTGACAGACGACGGCTCCGGGGTTCGGTGGCCCCGCAGAGGGGCTCAGCGGTGGTCGCTGCCCTGCGACGTGACCGCGGCGCGGCCCGCCTCCAGGCGGGCGACCGGGATGCGGAACGGGGAGCAGGAGACGTAGTCCAGGCCCACCTCGTGGAAGAAGTGGACGGACTCCGGGTCGCCGCCGTGCTCGCCGCAGACGCCGAGTTTGAGGTCGGGGCGGGTCTCGCGGCCGGCCTTCGCGGCGGCGGCGACCAGGGAGCCCACGCCGTCCTTGTCGATCGTCTCGAACGGGCTGACGCCGAAGATGCCCTTCTCCAGGTAGGCCGTGAAGAACGAGGCCTCCACGTCGTCGCGGGAGAAGCCCCAGACCGTCTGGGTGAGGTCGTTGGTACCGAAGGAGAAGAACTCCGCGGCCTCGGCGATCTGAGCGGCGGTCAGCGCGGCGCGGGGCAGCTCGATCATGGTGCCGATGGACAGCTTCAGCTGCGTGCCCGAGGCGGCCTCGACCTCTGTGATGACCTGGTCGGCCTCGTCGCGGACCAGTTCCAGCTCCTGGACCGTGCCGACCAGCGGGATCATGATCTCGGCGCGCGGGTCGCCCTTGGCCGCCTTGCGCTCGGCCGCCGCCTCCGCGATGGCGCGGACCTGCATGGTGAACAGGCCGGGGATGACCAGGCCGAGGCGGACGCCGCGCAGGCCGAGCATCGGGTTCTGCTCGTGCAGGCGGTGGACCGCCTGGAGGAGCCGGAGTTCGTTCTCGTGCGGCTCCTGGCGGGACTCGGCGAGCGCGACGCGGACCGACAGCTCGGTGATGTCCGGCAGGAACTCGTGCAGCGGGGGGTCCAGGAGGCGGATGGTGACCGGGAGGCCGTCCATCGACTCGAAGAGCTGGACGAAGTCCTGCTTCTGGAGGGGGAGGAGTTCCTTCAGGGACTCCTCGCGCTCCGCCTCCGTGTCGGCCAGGATCAGCCGCTCCACGAGCTCGCGGCGGTCGCCGAGGAACATGTGCTCGGTGCGGCACAGGCCGATGCCCTGGGCGCCGAAGCGGCGGGCGCGCAGCGCGTCCTCGGCGTTGTCGGCGTTGGCGCGGACCCGCAGCCGGCGCTTGCGGTCGGCGAAGGCCATCATCCGGTGGACGGCCTCTACGAGTTCGTCGGCGTCGTCGGCGCCCGGGTGCATGCGGCCCTCGAAGTACTCGACCACCGGGGAGGGGACCACCGGGACCTCGCCCAGGTAGACCTTGCCCGACGAGCCGTCGATGGAGACCACGTCGCCCTCCTCGACGATGTGCCCGCCGGGGACGGTCATGCGGCGCCGCTTGGTGTCGACCTCCAGCTCCTCGGCACCGCAGACGCAGGTCTTGCCCATACCGCGGGCGACCACGGCCGCGTGGGAGGTCTTGCCTCCGCGGGAGGTGAGGATGCCCTCGGCGGCGATCATGCCGTCCAGGTCGTCGGGGTTGGTCTCCCGGCGGATCAGGATGACCTTCTCGCCGGAGCGGGACCACTTGACGGCGGTGTACGAGTCGAAGACGGCCTTGCCGACCGCCGCGCCCGGTGAGGCCGCGATGCCCCGGCCGACCTGCTCGACCTTGGCGTCCTCGTCGAAGCGGGGGAACATCAGCTGGGCGAGCTGGGCGCCGTTGACCCGGGTGAGCGCCTCGGCCTCGTCGATCAGGCCCTGGTCCACCAGCTGGGTGGCGATGCGGAACGCGGCGCCGGCGGTGCGCTTGCCGACGCGGGTCTGCAGCATCCACAGCACACCGCGCTCGATGGTGAACTCGATGTCGCAGAGATCCTTGTAGTGGTTCTCCAGCTTCTCCATGATCTGCATCAGCTGGTCGTACGACTTCTTGTCGATCGACTCCAGCTCGGCGAGCGGCACGGTGTTGCGGATGCCCGCCACCACGTCCTCGCCCTGCGCGTTCTGCAGGTAGTCGCCGTAGACGCCCTGGTGGCCGGAGGCGGGATCGCGGGTGAAGGCGACGCCGGTGCCGGAGTCGGGGCCGAGGTTGCCGAAGACCATGGAGCAGACGTTGACGGCGGTGCCCAGGTCGTGCGGGATGCGCTCCTGGCGGCGGTAGAGCTTGGCGCGCTCGCCGTTCCAGGAGTCGAAGACCGCCTTGATGGCGAGGTCCATCTGCTCGCGCGGGTCCTGCGGGAAGTCCCGGCCGGCCTCCTTCTTGACGATCTTCTTGAAGGTGGTGACCAGCTTCTTGAGGTCCGCGGCCTCCAGCTCCGTGTCGACCGCGACCTTCTTCGCCGCCTTGGCCTTCTCCAGCGCCTCCTCGAAGAGGTCGCCGTCGACGCCGAGGACGGTCTTGCCGAACATCTGGATGAGCCGCCGGTAGGAGTCCCAGGCGAAGCGGTCGTCGCCGGCCTGCTTGGCCAGGCCCTGCACCGACCTGTCGGAGAGGCCGATGTTCAGGACGGTGTCCATCATGCCCGGCATGGAGAACTTGGCCCCGGAGCGGACCGACACGAGGAGCGGGTCGTCGGCCTGGCCGAGCTTCTTGCCCATGGCCTCTTCGAGGGCGGCGAGGTGCGCACTCACCTCGTCACGCAGCGCCGCCGGCTCCTCGCCGCTCTCCAGGTAGACCTTGCAGGCCTGCGTGGTGATGGTGAAGCCGGGCGGGACCGGAAGGCCCAGGTTGGTCATCTCGGCGAGGTTGGCACCCTTGCCGCCGAGGAGGTCCTTGAGGTCCTTGTTGCCCTCGGTGAAGTCGTAAACGAACTTCACGCCCTCAACGCTCCCGCGCGACGTGGCTACGTGGGGATCTTTGTTTTCCGACACGGGTCTCGACTCCTCGAGGACGCGGTGGCTGCCCTGACGGCGAGGAATGTACCCAGATCAAAGGCACCTGGGTACGTCCACTTGCGCGTCATGCGCCTGTAACCACTCGTCCGCCAGCGGATCGAAAGTCAAGGCTTGGCAAGCGACCGGACGGTTATGTTTTCACTTCTTGAACGAATCAACTCCCGTAGACTCGCATTGCTGCTCAAATGAGCAGCCTTCGCCACGTTTGAGTTTGCTCGATGAACGATCAGCGTCTGGCACTGAGTGCCACTCCTTGGAGAAGTGCAGTCGCCCAGATTCCGCTCATCTGAGCACAGCCCTTATCAAGGGTGGCGAGAATCACGCTGCCACAGGCGCCCGGATTTCACCATGCGGACCGCGGCGCGGACAGCGCGACGAGGGGAAACACACCCGTCACACGCCCAGCGCCCGCAGCCTCTCCTCCGCCCGCTCCGGGGCGTACAGGTGCTCCACCACCAGCGCCCCCGCGCCGACCAGCCCGGCCCGCTCCCCCAGCCGCGAGGTGACCACCTCCAGATGGGCCGTGGAACGCGGCAGCGCCCGCTGGTACAGCAGCTCCCGCACCCCGGTGAGGAACGGCGTGCCCGCCAGGTCCCCGGCCACCATCAGCACCCCCGGGTTCAGCAGCGTCACCACCGTCGCCAGCACCTCCCCGACACTGCGCCCCGCCTCCCGGGCCAGCGCCGCCGCCTGCGGATGCCCCGACGCCAGCAGGTCCCGCACATCCGCCCCGGAGGCCGCGGGCACCCCGGCCTCGGCCAGCCGGCGGGCCACCGCGCCACCGCTCGCGACGGCCGCCAGGCAGCCGTAGGAGCCGCAGCGGCACAGCGCCTGCGCGCCCTCGGGGACCCGGATGTGGCCGATGTCCCCGGCGCCGCCGTCGATGCCCCGGTAGACCGCGCCGTCCACCACGACCCCGGCGCCGATGCCGGTGGAGACCTTGATCAGTACGAAGGCGGAGCAGTCCGGGTGGCCGGTGCGCTGCTCGCCGTACGCCATCGCGTCGGCGTCGTTGTCGACGAGGACCGGCACCTGCGTGCGGGCGTCCGTGTGGTCGGCGAAGGCGCGGGCCAGGCGGCCGGTGATGTCGTAGCCGTCCCATCCGGGCATGATCGGCGGCTGCACCACCCGGCCGCTGTCGCTGTCGACCGGCCCCGGCACCGCGACGCCGATGCCGCAGACCTCCGCGGCCGGACGGCCCGCCTTGGTCAGCAGCTCGGCGAACCAGCGGCCCAGCTCGGCGAGGACCGGCTCCGGGCCGTCCTCCACGACCAGGGCGCCGCCGTGCTCGGCGAGGATCTCACCGCCCAGGGAGAGGACGGCCGCGCGGGCGTGCCGGGTGTCGAGATCGGCGGCGAGGACGACCGCGTGCGCGTCGTCGAACTCCAGGGTGATCGAGGGCCGGCCGCCGAGCGGCGAGCCGACCTGGCCGCCGGCGCCCTCGCGCAGCCAGCCAGCCCGGAAGAGGCGGTCCAGGCGCTGGCCGACGGTGGCGCGGGAGAGGCCGGTGGCCTGCTGGAGGGCTCCCCGGGTGGTGGCACGGCCGCTGCGCACCAGGTCGAGCAGCTCACCGGCGCTCGTCTGCGACCCGCCACGGGACCCGCCCCGCGCCCCGCCCCGCGACGCGCGCCTCGTACCGCCCGGCGGTCGGCCCGGCACTCCGCCCGGTACGCCGCTCCGCACCCCGCCCGGTTCCCCGGTCGGAGATCCGCCGGGAACCTCGCTCGGTGATCCGCTCCGCGTCCCGCCCGGTGTTCCGCTCCGCCCGGCCATGCGCACCCCCTTGTGTTTCTCAAGTCTGCATTACATATTGGGTTTTGCGTGTTAAATAGACGTAACTCTACGTCAGTCATGGCCGAACCAGCTCCGGCCGGACGTCTTTCGGGGAGCCCCGAGTGGATCGCACCACCCAACTCACCGCCCGACTCACCACCCGTCCCACCACCCCTGCAGAACGGCTCACCTCCGGATCCGCGACGCCGCTCCCGGCGTGGGACCACCCGCACGGGCGCGCGGCACGCGTCCTGGCGGACAACTGGACCGGCGGTTCCACGGTGCCCTCGCGCGGGCTGTACCCGCACCAGTGGTCCTGGGACTCCGCGTTCATCGCCATCGGCCTGAGGCATCTCTCCCCGTTACGGGCCCAGACCGAGCTGGAGACGCTGCTGGCCGCCCAGTGGCGCGACGGGCGGATCCCCCACATCGTCTTCAACCCGTCCGTCCCGCTCGGCGCGTACTTCCCCAGCCCCGACTTCTGGCGCTCCTCCACCGCCGGGCGGGCCGCGGGCGCCCCGCTCACCGTGCAGACGTCCGGGATCGTGCAGCCGCCGGTGCACGCGCTGGCGGCCTGGCTGGTGCACCGCGCCGACCCCGGGCTGTCCCGGGCGCGCGGCTTCCTGGCCGGGGTGTACCCGCGGCTGGCCGCCTGGCACCGCTATCTGCTGCACCGGCGCGACCTCGGCGGCGGCTCGCTCGCGTCCGTGGTGCACCCCTGGGAGCAGGGCATGGACAACAGCCCCTGCTGGGACGCCCCGCTGAGCCGGGTCACCCCGGCCCCGGCCCGCTCCTTCCGCCGCGCCGACCTCACCCACGGCGCCGAGGGCGACCGGCCCACCGATCTCGACTACGGACGGTACGTGCGGCTTGCGGCCGACTACCGGGACGGCGGATACGCCGACGGGGCGGGCGCGTTCGCCGTCGAGGACCCGGCGTTCAACGCCCTGCTCATCGCCTCCGAACAGGCCCTGGCCCGGATCGCGGGCGAACTGGGCGCGACCGGCACCGCCCGGCACGCGCGCGCGGAGCGGCTGACGGCGGCACTGATCGACCGGCTGTGGGATCCGGCGGCCGGCATGTTCCTCTGCCGCGACGTGCGCGGCGGTGCTCTGATCCCCGAGCGCGGCGTCTCCGGCCTGGTCCCGCTGCTGCTGCCGACGCTGCCGCGGGAGGTCACCGCAGCGCTGGTGCGCACCCTGACCGGGCCGCACTTCGGCCTGGGCGGCGGCACTCGCCTCGTACCGAGCTACGACCTGCTCGGCGAGTCCTTCGACCCGCACCGGTACTGGCGGGGGCCGGCCTGGTTCAACACCGGCTGGCTGCTGGAGCGGGGGCTGCGCACGCACGGCGAGCGGGCGCGGGCGGACGCGCTGCGGGCCGCCGTGGTGGAACTGGCCGATGCCTCCGGATACGCCGAGTACGTGGACCCGTACACCGGAGAGCCCTGCGGAGCGGCCGGCTTCGGCTGGACCGCCGCGCTCGCACTGGACCTGCTGCACGACGGGTCCGGGTCCGCGCACGGCACGGCGGGCGCCCCGGAGACGGCCGTCGAGAACGCCACGCAGACCGGGGAACCGGCCACCGAGAGGGTCACGGAGATCAGGGGAGGGGACCGGGCATGACGGACCGGCATCATCTGCTCGTGCACGGCGGGACGTTCGCCGCCGTCGACGACAGCGGGAACATCAGCGGAGTACGGCACGGCGGCTCCCCGGAGGGGATGTTCGTCCGGGACGGCCGGCATCTGAGCCGCTGGCAGCTCACCGTCGACGGCGCCGTGCCGGAGACGCTGGCGCCGGTCGCCGACGCGGACCGGGTGCGCTGCGTCCTCGTCCCGCGCGGCAGCCGGCAGGAACCGCCCGCATACACGCTCTTCCGGGAACAGGCCGTCGGCGACGGCTCGTTCGTGGAGTCGCTACGGGTCACCGGCAACCGTCCGGCGGCCACCACGGTCCACCTCGCCGTCACCGTCGACGCCGACTTCGCCGACCAGTTCGAGCTGCGCGCCGACCACCGCACGTACGCCAAGACCGGCACCGTCCGCTCCCGGCAGATCCTCGACGACGGCGTGGAGTTCGCCTACCGGCGCGGCGAGTGGCGCTCCACGACCACCGTGACCGCCGAACCCGCCCCCCACGCGGTCGAGGAGACCGGCACCGGCGCCCGCCGCCTCGTCTGGGCCCTCGACCTGCCGCCGCACGGCACCACCGAACTGACGCTGCGGGTACTGGCCCGGCCGCACGGCGAGAAGCGGGCCCTGCGGGTGCCGCGCTCCCCCGCCGCGCTGCGCGAACGGCTGCAGGCCCGGGAGAGCGAGTTCGCCCACGGTGTGGCCTTCCCCACGGGCTGGCCGGAGCTGGCCGCGGCCTGTGTACGGGGCCTCGCCGATCTGGCCGCGCTGCAGGTGCCCGCCCGCGGACCGGACGGCGAGGAGCTCAGCGTCCCCGCCGCCGGGGCACCCTGGTTCCTCGCCCTGCTCGGCCGGGACTCGCTGCTGACCTCCCTGTTCACCCTCCCCTACCGGCCCGGCCCGGCCGCCGCGACCCTGCTCGCGCTCGCCGCGGCGCAGGCCACCGGGGTGCGTGCCGAGTCGGTGGCCCAGCCCGGCAAGATCGTGCACGAGGTGCGCCACGGCGAGCTGGCCCACTTCGGGCAGGTGCCCTTCGGCCGCTACTACGGGTCGGTGGACGCCACCCCGCTGTTCCTGGTGCTGCTCGGGTCGTACGTCGAGCAGACCGGGGACACGGACACGGCCCGCCGCCTCCAGCCGCACGCCCGCGCCGCGGTCGGCTGGATGCTGGACCACGGCGGACTGACCTCGCGCGGCTACCTCGTCTACCGCGCCGACCGGGGCGGCCTGGCCAACCAGAACTGGAAGGACTCCCCCGGCGCCATCTGCTCGGCCGACGGCACCCGCCCCTCCGGCCCGGTGATGGCGGCGGGGGCCCAGGGCTATGCGTACGACGCGCTGCGCCGCACCGCCCAGCTGGCCCGCACGGTGTGGCAGGACGCGGTGTACGCGACGCTGCTGGAGCAGGCCGCCGCCGACCTGCGTGACCGCTTCCAGCGGGACTTCTGGATGCGGGAGCACTCCTTCCCCGCGCTCGCCCTGGACGGAGAGGGCCGCCAGGTCGACGCGCTCGCCTCGGACGCCGGGCATCTGCTCTGGTCCGGGCTGCTGGACAAGGAGTACGGGGAGGCGGTGGGCCGGCGGCTGCTGGAGCCGGACTTCTTCTCCGGGTGGGGGGTGCGGACGCTGGCCGCCGGGCAGCCGGCGTACCACCCGCTGTCGTACCACCGGGGGTCGGTGTGGCCGCACGACAACGCACTGATCGTGCTGGGCCTGGCCCGCTACGGGCTGCACGACGAGGCCCGCACGGTCGCACACGCCCTGGTGGACGCGGCCACCGCGACCGGCCACCGGCTGCCGGAGGCACTCGCCGGCTACGGCCGCGACACCCACGCCGAACCGGTGCCCTACCCGCACGCCTGCGAGCGCGAGTCCCGCTCGGCGGCGGCCCCGCTGGCACTGCTGACGGCGGTGGGCGGAGGGTAGGTCACAAAGATCGCTTTGTTGAACCCGACGTTGAACGGAGCCGACGGGGTGGCCGTACGGGAAGGTGACCAGTCGCCGCGCCGGGCTCGTACGGAGGACCTTCGGGTGCCAGTCTTCACTCGCCTGCACAGGACACCGGACCAGGACCGCCCCACCGCCCCCGACGGGACGGGCCAGGCGGACGAAGCCGGGGGGAACGGGGGGAACGGGGTCGGCTCCGGGCCCGGGACCGGAGCCGACCCCGAGCCCGGGCACGGGCACGGACACGGACACGGACACGGACACGAGACGGAAGGGGAGCCCGAGGCCGAGCACGAGCCCGACCACACACCCGGCGCGACAGACCGCCCCGAGCCCACACCCGGGCCCGAACCGGACACCGAGGCCGCGCCCGCGCCCGTGGACCCGACCGCATTCGTACCCGGCGCAGCCGGCCCGTCCAGGCCCGCAGCCGAGCCCAGAGCCGAGTCCGACCGCGAACCCGGGGCGTACAGCCCACCCGCGGCCGACCCCGCACGCGGCCCCGAGCGCGGATCCGGCACCGCGCCCGAGGCCGCATCCGCGCCTGAGAACGGGTCCGCGACCGACCACGCACCCGAGCACACGCCCGAGCCGACCACCGAGCAGACGCCCGAGCACAGGCCTGATGCCACGCCGGAGGCGGACCGGCAGGCGGACGAGGACCGGCAGCGGTCCACCGGCCAACCGGACCACCCATCGCTCACAGCCGACCGAGCGCCGGACACGGCAGACCGCCCGCCGGAGCAAGTGGAGCAGTCGGACCAGACCCCTGCGGCGGCCGACGTGCCGACCGGCACGGCAGCCCGAGCGCCGGACCGACCGGACCGACCGGACCGACCGGACCGACCGGACGAAGGACCCGACGAGCCCTCGGCCACCGCGGACCGGGCGACGCCGGACACGCCGGACCGGACCCCTGCGTCCCCGGACCGGGTCCGGGGCCCGGCGGACCAGGACGAGGCCCAGGTCCCGGACACGGACCCGGACCCGGAAGCCGCACCGGCGCCGTGGCGGCGGCTGGTGCGGGCGGTGCGGGAGCGGCGGACGCGGTACCCCCTGGCCGCCCGGGTACTGGGCGTGTCCGTGACCGTCCTGGCCGCGCTGCTGGTCCTCGGCTCGCTGCTGCTGCCGAACACGCTGGCCGAGCTGAGCGCGACGCGGTTCCTGCGGCTGCCCGGGGAGGCGGTCATCGGGGCCGCGCTGCTGCTCGCGCTGCCGCGCCGGGCGCGGATCGCGGCGGCGGTGCTCAGCGGCACCGCCCTCGGCGTACTGACCCTGCTCAACCTGCTCGACATGGGGTTCCGGGAGTACCTCGGCCGTGGCTTCAATCCCATCCTGGACTGGGGGCTGCTGGACGACGCCCAGGCGTTCGTGGCGGATGCGATGGGCGGGACGACCGCGGCCCTGGCGGCCGTCGGCGCCGTGGTGCTGGCGCTGCTGCTGCCGCTGCTCACCGCGCTGGCGACGGTGCGGCTGGCCCGGCTGCTGGCCGCGCACCGGACCCGTGCGACGCGGGGCGCGCTGGCCACGGGCACGGTGTGGATCACGTGTTCGGCGCTGGGCGTGCAGCTCTTCGGCGCACCGCTCGCCGCCGACCGGGCCGCCGACATGGTCAAGGGACAGGTGGAGCTGACCAGGGACACCCTGCGCGACGAGGCGGCGTTCGCGGAGGAGGCGAAGCGGGACACCTTCGGGGCCACGCCCGGCGACCAGCTGCTCACCGGTCTGCGCGGCAAGGACGTGATCTTCACGTTCATCGAGAGCTACGGCCGCAGCGCCCTGGAGGACCCGCTGATCGCGCCGGGCGTCGGCCGGACGCTGGAGGCGGGCAACGAGGCGCTGGCGGAGGCCGGGTACCGGGCCAGGAGCGGCTGGCTGACCTCGTCGACCTTCGGCGGGGGCAGCTGGCTGGGCCACTCCACGTTCATGTCCGGCCTGTGGATCGACAGCCAGCAGCGCTACCGCACCGTCATGGCCGGTGACCATCTCAGCCTGACCAAGGCGTTCGGCAGGACGGGCGCCTGGGACACCGTCGGGGTCATGCCGGGCGTGCAGAAGGCCTGGCCGGAGGCGGAGTTCTACGGCCTGGACAACGTCTACAACGCCTTCGAACTGGGCTACCGGGGCCCGAAGTTCAGCTGGTCGACGATGCCGGACCAGTACACGCTGGAGGCGTTCCAGCGGCTCGAGCACGGCAGGGAGCGCGACCGGGACCTGATGGCGGCGGTCATCCTGACCTCCAGCCACCAGCCGTGGGCGCCGATCCCGGGCATGGTCGGCTGGGACGAGCTGGGCGACGGGCGGATCTTCGGGCCCATGGAGAAGGCGGGCGAGGACCCGGCCGACGTCATCGCGGACACCACCAGGTCCCGCGAGGAGTACGGAAAGTCGGTCGAGTACTCGCTGACCAGCCTCACCCAGTGGCTGGAGCGCTACGGCCAGGACGACACCGTGCTCGTGTTCCTCGGCGACCACCAGCCGCGCTCCCGGGTCACCGGCCTCAGGGCGAGCCGGGACGTCCCCGTGACGATCGTCGCCAAGGACCCGCAGGTGCTGGACCGGATCGACGACTGGGACTGGTCCGAGGGGCTGCGCCCCGCGCAGGACGCCCCGGTGTGGCGGATGGACGCCTTCCGCGACCGCTTCCTGACGGCGTACGGCTCGACCCCGCACCCGTCCGGGCCTTGAGCCGGGGGGTGCCGGTCAGCCGCCGGAGGTGTCCAGCTCGGCATCCTCGCCGACGCCCGCGCAGTCGTACGGGTCCTTCAGCCAGCCGTCGGGCAGGACGACGCGGTTGTTGCCGGACGTACGGCCGCGCGGGCCGTCGGCGCCGTCCGGCCAGGGCTGGTCGAGCTCCAGCTCGTCCAGCCCGGCCCGCAGCTCGTCCAGCGAGGACGTGACAGCCAGCCGCTTGCGCATCTCGGAACCGACCGCGAAGCCCTTCAGGTACCAGGCGACGTGCTTGCGGAAGTCGATCACGCCGCGGGACCGGTCGCCGATCCACTCGCCGAGCAGCGTGGCGTGCCGGACCATGACGTCGGCGACCTCGCGGAGCGTGGGCCGCGCGGTGTCCCGGGGGCGCCCCTCGAAGGCGGCCACCAGGTCCGCGAACAGCCACGGGCGTCCGAGGCAGCCGCGCCCGACGACGACGCCGTCGCAGCCGGTCTCGCGCACCATCCGCAGGGCGTCGTCGGCCGACCAGATGTCGCCGTTGCCGAGCACCGGGAGCTCCGGGACATGCTCCTTCAGACGGGCGATGGCGTCCCAGTCCGCCGTGCCGCCGTAGTGCTGTGCCGCCGTGCGGCCGTGCAGCGCGATGGCGGTCACGCCCTCCTCGACGGCGATCCGGCCGGCGTCGAGGTAGGTGATGTGGTCGTCGTCGATGCCCTTGCGCATCTTCATGGTGACCGGGAGGTCACCGGCGCCGCTGACCGCCTCGCGGAGGATCGCGCGCAGCAGGTTCCGCTTGTAGGGGAGGGCGGATCCGCCGCCCTTCCTGGTCACCTTCGGGACCGGGCAGCCGAAGTTCAGGTCGATGTGGTCGGCGAGGTCCTCCTCCGCGATCATGCGGACGGCCTTGCCGACGGTGGCCGGGTCCACGCCGTACAGCTGGATCGAGCGCGGCCGCTCGGTCGGGTCGAAGTGGATCAGCTGCATGGTCTTCTCGTTGCGCTCGACGAGCGCCCGCGTCGTGATCATCTCGCTCACGAACAGCCCCTTGCCGCCGCTGAACTCCCGGCACAGGGTCCGGAAGGGCGCATTGGTGATCCCGGCCATCGGGGCCAGGACGACGGGCGGCTGCACGGCGTGCGGGCCGATCAGCAGCGACGGGTGAGCGGTGGGCGTGGACGAGGTGGACATCCCTCCATTGTGCCGTGCGCCGAACGGTGCCCCGAGGTGGGCGGAAGGGCCGGCAGACGGCGTGACGCGCCTCACGAACCCGCTGCGGCACCCGCGCCGCGTCCGATGCCGCGAAACCGCCGCGGCAGCGGGTGTCACAATCGGCGGCCCTGCGGTGTCTGGAGGGCGTAGGCCTCTGAGCACAGGAGAAACACCATGACTGAGAACACCGATGTGACCGATGTGATCGTGGTCGGCGGCGGGTATGCCGGCGTGATGGCGGCCAATCGGCTGACGCGGCGCGACGATGTGAAGGTGACGCTGGTCAACCCGCGCCCGGAGTTCGTCAACCGGGTGCGGCTGCACCAGCTGGTGAGCGGGTCCGGCGACGCGGTCGTCGACTTCCGGGAGGTGCTCGGCGAGCGGGTCCGGCTGGTGGTCGGCAGTGTGGAGCGGATCGACACGGCCGGGCGCAAGGTGACGCTGACGGGCGGTGGCGCGGTGGCGTACGACTACCTCGTGTACGCGGTGGGCAGCGGCAGCGCCGATCCGCGGGTGCCCGGCGCGGCCGAGTTCGCGTACCCGATCGCCGGCCTCGAGGAGGCGCGGCGGCTGCGGCCGGTGCTGGACGCCGCACCCGCCGCCACGGTGACCGTCGTCGGGGCCGGTCCGACCGGTATCGAGACCGCAGCCGAGCTGGCGGAGACGGGCCGCGCGGTGACCCTGGTCTGCGGCGACGTGCTCGGCCCGTATCTGCATCCGCGCGGGCGGCGCTCGGTGGCCGCGCGGCTGGCCGGCCTCGGCGTGACCGTGCTGGCCGGCCCGGAGGCGAAGGTGACGGCGGTGACCCGGGATGCGGTGCGGCTCGGTGACGGGCGCGAGCTGCCGAGCTCGGTGACCGTGTGGACCGCGGGGTTCGGGGTGCCGGACCTGGCCGTGCGCAGCGGGCTGACCACCGACGCCCTGGGCCGTCTGGTCACCGACGAGACGCTGACCAGTGTGGACGAGGGGAGGATCGTCGCGGCCGGGGACTCGGCGGCACCGTCCGGGCTGCCGCTGCGGATGAGCTGCCAGGCCGCGATCCCGCTGGGTGCGCGTGCCGCCGACACGGTGCTCAGCCGGATCGCGGGTGACCGGCCCGCGCCCCTCAACGAGATGTTCTCCGGCCAGTGCATCAGCCTGGGCCGGGGCGCCGGGATCTTCCAGTTCGCCCACCGGCACGACGTCGCGGTCGGGTTCCACGTCGGCGGCCGGCCCGGAGCGCGGCTGAAGGAGATGGTGTGCCGGAGCGTCATCAAGCAGCTGGCCGGTGAGGCGCAGAAGCCCGGCGCGTACCGGCTGCACCGCGTCCCGGGCGGCGCCAAGCGGCGGAAGCTGTTGCAGGACCAGGGGACTCCGGCTCCCGCCGGGGCAGAGATCGCCCAGTGACCCGGGGCGGCGGACGAGAGACGCGGGGGCAACGATGAGCGCCCACGGCACCACCGACCCGGCGACCGAGGCCTTCGTCGCCCATCGCAACCTGCTCTTCACCGTCGCCTACGAGATGCTCGGCTCGGCGGCCGACGCCGAGGACGTGCTGCAGGAGACCTGGCTGCGCTGGGCCGACGTCGACCTCGGCAAGGTCCGCGACCGCCGCGCCTACCTGGTACGGATCACCACCCGGCAGGCGCTGAACCGGCTGCGCGTGATGAAGCGCCGCCGGGAGGCGTACGTCGGCCAGTGGCTGCCGGAGCCGCTGCTGACCGCGCCGGACGTGGCCGAGGACGTCGAGCTGGCCGAGAGCGTGTCGATGGCGCTGATGCTGGTCCTGGAGACGCTCTCGCCGACCGAGCGGGCCGTGTTCGTCCTGCGCGAGGCCTTCGACGTCGGCTACGACGAGATCGCCGCCGCCGTCGGCAAGAGCCCGGCGGCGGTCCGCCAGATCGCGCACCGCGCCCGTCGGCATGTCGACGCCCGCCGGCCCCGCCACACGGTCTCGCCGAGCGAGTCGCGGGCGGTGGTGGAGTCGTTCCGGCAGGCGCTGGAGACCGGGGACCCGCAGGGCCTGCTGGACGTGCTCGCCCCCGACGTCGTCCTGGTGGGCGACGGCGGCGGCATCAAGCAGGCGGCGCTGCGGCCGGTGGCCGGTGCCGAGAAGGTGACCCGCTTCTACATCGGCGGCATACGGAGGACCTCGGGACGGATCAGCACGGAGCTCACCGTAGTCAACGGCAACCCGGCCCTTGTCGTACGGGTGGACGGCGAGCTCGACGGGATCCTGGCGATCCGGGTGGAGGACGCCCGCATCAGCGGCCTCTACTACGTACGCAACCCGGAGAAGCTGACCCGCGTCGAGTCGGAGACGGCGCTCACCCTGCGGTGAGCCGCACCGGCTCCGGCAGCCGCTGCGCCACCACCGGCCACCACTTGGCCACCGCCTCCTCCACCCGTGGCACGGCGCGCTGGCCGGCCAGGGCGACGGTGATGGCGAGGGCCACGCCGGTCCAGGCGAGGGGACCGAGGGGGGTGCAGCCGAAGAGGTTGCTCGCGACGGGGGTCTGGACGAGGGCGACGAGGGCCGCGGCGGAGCCCAGGGAGGTGACCTGGACCAGGCGGCTGCCGCGGCGGTCGGCGAGGGTCTGGGCGAGCTGGGTGCCGACCACCGCGCACAGCGCCATGGTGGTGGCGCGGCGCTCCGTGCCCGGCGTGAACCGGCCGAACAGCCAGGCCACGGTGGCGCCCAGACAGGTCGTCAGCGCCCGGTGCCGGATCTGCCGGATCAGCGGCTCCCCGAGGACCGCGGTGCCCAGCGGCGCATCGGTCGCGGGCGCGCCGCTCCCGCCGCCGGCACCGTTCCCGCCGCTCGCACCGTCCCCGCCGTTCCCGCCGTTCCCGCCGTCCTGCGGGCCGTCCGTGCGGCCCGCGTCGTCCGTGCGGCCCGCGTCGTCCGCCTCCTCCAGGGACGTCACCGCCACCGCCATGGCCGGGAACAGGTCCGTGAACAGGTTCACCAGCAGCATCTGCCGGGTCGACAGCGGCGCCGACCCGCCGAGGACCGTGCCGAGCAGACCGAAGCCGACCTCGCCCGCGTTGCCGCCGATGAGGATGGCGATGGCGTCGGCGACGCTGTGCCACAGGGCCCGGCCCTCGCGCACCGCCTCCGTCAGGACGAGCAGGTCGTCGCCCGTGACGACGAGGTCGGCGGCGTTGCGGGCGGCGGCCGAGCCGCGGGCGTTGATGCCGACGCCGATGTCGGCGGCGCGGATCGCGGCGGCGTCGTTGGCGCCGTCGCCGACCATGCCGACGACCCGGCCCGCGTCCCGGAGCGACTCCACCACCTGGAGCTTCTGCTCGGGCGCCACCCGGGCCACCACATCGGCGTCGCGCAGCATCCGGGAGCGCTGCGACCGGTCGGCGGCGGCGAGCTCGTCACCGGTCACCACGACCGCGTCCTCGGGCCAGCCCAGGTCGGTGGCGATGGCACGGGCGGTCTGCGGATGGTCGCCGGTCAGCACCACCGGTCGTACGCCCGTCTCGCGCAGCCCGCGCACCAGCGCCGGGGACGTCTCGCGCGCCACGTCGGACAGCGCCACCAGCCCGGTGAACTCCAGCTTGCCGGGCGGCTGTTCCAGTGCATCCTCCACCTCCTCGCCGTCCGTCAGCCTGCGCTGGGCCACCGCGATGATGCGCAGCCCGGAGCGGGCCAGGCCGTGCGCCGCCTCGGTGGCGTCGTCGGTCAGTCCGGTGCATGCGGGCAGCACCGTCTCCGGGGCGCCCTTGACCACCAGGACGGGCGGCCGGCCCGTCTCCCGGCCGACGGCGGCGGCATAGCCGCGGGAGGTCTCGAAGGGCAGCCCGCCGTCCTGGGTCCAGCCGGGGTCGGGTCCCGCGGCGGCCAGCACCGCCTCGTCGGTGGCATGGGTGGGCCTGGTGCCGCCGTCGCCGTTGAACCGGGGACAGGCGCGGGCCGCGGCCCGTACCGTGTCGGCGGCCTCGTCCGCGCCCGGCCGGTACACCGAGCCGTCGGCGGTGGACACCTTCACCAGCCGCAGCCGGTTCTCGGTGAGGGTGCCGGTCTTGTCGAAGCACATGGTGTCCATGCGGCCCAGCGCCTCCAGAGTGCGCGGGGTGCGCACCAGCATGCCGCGGCGGCCGAGCCGGCGGGCCGCCGCCAGCTGGGCCACCGTCGCGACCAGGGGCAGCCCCTCCGGCACCGCTGCCACCGCCACCGCCACGCCGCCGCTGACCGCCCGCCGGACCGGCGCCCCGCGCAGCAGCGACAGGCCGATCACCGCCGCACCGCCCGCCATCGTCAGCGGCAGCGCCTTGCGGGTCAGTTCCTGCAGCCGGGCCTGAACACCCGCGGCGGCCGGGATACGCGCCGCCAGCGACACGGCGCGGGCCGCCTCGGTGTGGTCGCCGATGTCCACGACGACGGCCTGGGCGCGGCCGGCCACCACCGTGGTGCCCTCGTAGACCATGCAGTACCGCTCGGCCACGGGGGCGCTCGGCGCCGGGTCGACCGACTTGTCCACCGGCAGGGACTCGCCGGTCAGTGCGGACTCGTCGACCTCCAGGCCGTCCTCCCACAGCAGCCGGGCGTCGGCGGGCACCACGTCGTCCGTGTTGAGTTCGATGATGTCGCCCGGGTGCAGCTTGGCCGCGTCCACGACATGCGCCGGGGGCGCCGGGGCGGACGCGTCGTGCGTCTCCTCGTCGGCGACCCGCGCCTTCTGCTTCTGCTGCGCGAGCAGCCCGGCCAGCGCCCGCTCGGCCCGCAGCCGCTGGAAGCCGCCGACCAGAGCGTTCAGATCGAGGGCACCGACGACCAGCAGCGCGTCCATGGCGGAGCCGAGGATCGCCTCGGCCGCCGAGCCGACCGCGAGCACCGGGGTGAGCGGGTCGTCGAGCTCCCCGCGCACGGCCCGCCCCAGTTGCCAGGTCCACTTCACCGGCGCCAGCGGGGGCATCCGGCCCGCCCGGTCGGCCACCGCCCGGATCCGGGCGGTGAGCTGTTCGACGGCGGTCGGCTCCGGCTCCTTCTCCCGGTCCAGCCGCTTCCGTACGCCCGCCGCGTCCAGCGCGTGCCACGCCACCCGGGGCCGGGGGTGCGGGGCCCGGGCCAGCGCCACGCCGAGCGCGGCCCGGGTGCCGGAGAACAGCGCCGCCGCCGCGCTCGCGTCCACCGGTGCGTGCCGCCTGGCCAGCAGCGACGAGGGGCCCTGCCCCCGGCCCCGGCGGGCCTCGCCGACGGCCACCAGCAGCCCGGACAGCGCCGCCCCGGACCGGGCCAGCGTCTGCGACCGGCGGCCGACGGTACGCGCCGCCGGCACCGCCCGCAGCACCCGCCACACATCGGCCAGCCCGTGCGGCGCGAGCACGTCCGCGCCCCACGCCACCGCGGCGTCCGCGTCGGTCGGCGCGATGGCCACGTCGCCGGCGAGCAGCCCGTGCAGTACCACGGGGTCGTCGCCCGGCCGGGGCCGTACGACGGTGATGACGCCGCCCTCGGCACGCAGCGCCCGGACCACCTCGGGCAGCGGCCGCCGGGCGGGTACCACCTGGTCGGCGAGGCCGGTGAAGTCGGCCAGCGCCGGGTCCTGCACCATGACCACGCGCAGCCCGGCGCGCCGCGCCGCGTCCAGCACGTCCTCGGTCCACGGATCCGCGCTCTCGCCGGGCCGGCGCAGCGCGCTGGGGTGCAGGACGACGGTGCGGGCCATCTCCAGCTGCCGCAGCCGCTCCGGGTCGCGCACCAGCACACCGGTACGGGACAGTGCGGCGCTCAGCACGGCCTGGAAGACGGCCGGCCCGTACCGCGCGGCCTTCGGCGAACCGGCCAGCACCGCCTCGGCCGCCTCGTTCAGGTCGTGCTTGACCAGCAGGGTGGCGACCGCGCCCGCGACACTGCCGGTGGAGGCGTGGGCGGCATACTCCTGTGCCGGTGCGGAGCGCAGCGGCGGCCGGAGCGACGGGTCGGCGGGCAGGCTGTCCCGGCCCGGGGCGCACAGCCGGTCGTGCACGGCCTCGAACGCCGCCGTCCGTGCCACCGCCTCCCCCAACTGGCTGATGCGCAGCACCCCGTCGAGCACCAGCGAGGTCGGGGACTGCCCGGCGCCGTGCACGGCCGCGTTGCCGACGGCCAGCGCCACATCCATCCCCGAGGCACCAAGCCGTTCGCGCAGCCGGGCCCGGAAGGCGGGGTTCTCGCGCAGCAGCGTCGCCACGGCGGTCACCAGCCGTGGCGAGGGCGGCAGCCGCAGCGCGGAGCCGGCCAGCCCCGCGGCGACGCCCAGCACGTCGGCGCCCAGCGCGGTCGCGGCGACCCGTACCGAGGTCGGGTCGCCGGGGTGGGCCAGTTCCTCCACCAGATCGTCGGCACGCCGCAGCCCGTGCTCGGCGGCGACCTCGTCGGCCCGGTCCACGACCCGGTCGGTGAGCGCGTCCTCGGTGGCGGCCACCACCAGCCGGGCCAGCCCGGCGTCCCAGTAGGCGAAGGCCACGTCGGGGTGGTCGGCGAGCGCCGTCGCCACCCGCTGCGCCACACGCGGGGTACCGCCGGCCCGGCGCACCCGGTCCGGCGCGGTGGGCGCCAGCGCGAGATGGGCGCGGGACCCGGCCCGCCAGTGCCCGGGGCCACCCGGCAGCGCGGCGCGGGCCGCCCTGGCCGCCCGCGCCGCGAAGTCCGCACTCCGTACCCCGGCCCGCGCCGTGCCCGCCACCGCGCCGGCCGCGGCCCCGACCGCGGGCGCGGTCCCGCGCGCCAGCAGCCGGGGCCCGGCCAGCGCGACGTCGGTGACGAGGTCGGAGGAACGGGTCAGAAGTCCCACGCCCGTCGACAGTCCCAAGCCCATCGGAAACCCCAAGCCCATCGGTAGCGCCCACGCTCCTCAGCAGCGCCACGCCCATCGGTAGTCCCACACCCGTCGGTGGCCCCTCAGCCCGCCTTTCCGCTGCGCGCCCGCGTCGCCGACGCGGACGTCTTCCGGGCGGTGCTCGGGGGCCTGGACGTGCTCTTGCGCGCGGACGCCGACTTCCTGGCGGGGGACGTCTTCTTCGCCGAGGCCGTCTTCCTTGCTGCCGTCGTCTTCGCCGGTGCCGACTTGCGGGCGGAGGCGGTCTTCTTCGCGGGGGACGTCTTCTTCGTGGGCGACGTCTTCTTCGCGGACGCCGACTTCTTCGTGGGCGACGTCTTCTTCGCGGAGGCCGTCTTCCGCGCGGACGGGGCCTTCTTCGCAGGCGCCGTCCTCCTCGCAGACGCCGTCTTCCTCGCGGAGGCTGTCTTCGTCGCGGAGGCCGTCCTCCCGGCCGCCGCCGTCTTCTTCGCGCCCGCGCTCCGACCACCGTCGGCGCCACCGGATTCCGTGCTGCCACGCTCCTGCGCGCCCGTCTCTCCCGCGGCCTCCGCCTCCGCGCCGTCCCGCGATCGCGACTGCGTCAGCCAGGCGACCGCCGCTCCGGTGACCGCGACGGGCCACTCGACCAGCCCCGCGAGGCCCAGTGCCCCTGCCCCCGTGTACACCGCGATCCGCCGTCCGCGCGGCGAGACGGCTCCGATCCTGTCCAGCGCTTCCCCGGCCGCCCTGCCGACCATTCCGGCTCCCGGCACCTTCTGCAGTGCCGACGCGGCCGCGTGCAGGGGCTGCGGAAGCGTCCGCGCCGACTGCTGCTCAGCCATGACCGTCCTCCGTGACCGTCTCGCCCGATGAGAACATCACCTTCCGTCATGGCCCGGGTTCCCGCACTTCGAGCGCTCATCCCGGTGACGCTCCCATCCCGGTGCCCCGGCCCGCGTTCCGGGGAAGGGGCGTGCAGCGGCTGCGGCTGCACGCCACCGATGACTTCGGACCGCCGCGGCAGTCGTACGGAGTGACCGTGGTACGACCGTGAGCGCGAAGGGCCCGCCGATGAGCGAACCGACCGCACTGGACGCCACCCTGCGACGGCACGTCGACGAGGGAGCGGTACCGGGAGCCGTGGGACTGCTGGCCCGCGGCGACGACGTCGAGGTGGTGACCGTCGGCCATACGGACGCAGCGGGCACCGCCCCGATGACACGCGACTCCCTGTTCCGGATCGCGTCGCTGACCAAACCGATCACGGCCGCGGCCCTGCTGACGCTGGTGGACGCGGGGCGGCTGGGGCTCGCCGACCCGGTCGACGCGTGGCTGCCGGAGCTGGCGAAGCCGACGGTCGTACGCACCCCGTCCGCTCCCCCGGACGACGTGGTCCCGGCCGCCCGCCCCATCACGGTGGAGGACCTGCTGAGCTCCCGGGCGGGCTGGGGCTTCCCGTCGGACTTCTCCTCGCCCGCCGTGCAGCCGCTGTTCGCGGTGCACAAGGACGGCCGCAGCCCGCAGCAGGTCGCTGCGCCGGACGAGTGGCTGGCGGCCCTCACCGGCGTCCCGCTGCTGTACCAGCCGGGTGAGGCCTGGCTGTACAACACCTGCTCGGATCTCCAGGGCCTGCTGATCGCCCGGGTCACGGACCGGCCGCTGCCCGAGGTGCTGCGTGAGCGCCTGTTCGAGCCGCTGGGCATGACCGACACGGGCTTCGCGGTCCCGGCGGCGAAGCGGGCCAGGTTCACCAGCTACTACGGGATCGCCCAGGACCGCACACTCGAACTCGCCGACGCCCCCGACGGCCAGTGGAGCACCCTCCCGGCCTTTCCCTCGGGGGCCGGAGGACTGGTCTCGACGGCCGGCGACTGGCTGGCCTTCGCCAGGATGCTGCTGGCCGACGGCACGGCGCACGGGCGGCGGGTCCTCTCCCCCGCCTCGGTGCGCCGGATGACCGTCAACCATCTGACCGGCCGCCAGCGCGGGATCGGCCGGCTGTTCCTGGACGGCCAGGGCTGGGGCTACGGCGGTCAGGTCGACCTGACCACAGCCGAGCCGTGGAACGTCCCCGGCCGCTACGGCTGGACCGGCGGCACCGGCACCACGGCGCACATCGTCCCGGCCACCGGCACGACCGCGATCCTGCTGACGCAGGTCGCGATGGACGACCCGCGCCCGACGCCGCTGATGCGCGCCTTCTGGCAGATCACCGCGGACCGGACCCCGACCTGACCGGCTGACCCGTCGGGCCGCACCGGGCCGGCCCCGGGGCCGTGATCTGTCGGCTCCTCGGCGGCATCGTGGGGGGCGACCGGGTGAATGCCGTGGCGGGGCCGTGCCTCCGGGAGGACGGAGCGTCGTTGTCCGAGGGACGTTTCGCCCGTTGACCGCCGTTCGGAGGCAGGCGACGGACTTCCACGGACAGAGGATGTGAGACATGACACATCAGAGCCTGAGACGCTGGCTGGCCTGCGTGGCGGTGGCGCTGGGGGTCGTACTGACGATGGCGGCCATGCCCGGCCCGGCGCACGCCGCGCGTCAGAACATGGCCGAGCTGTCGATCACGAAGACCGCCGGCGGACCCTTCATCCGCGGTCAGTTCGGCGAGTGGATCATCCAGGTCACGAACACCGGGGAGGCGCCGACCTCGGGGGATATCGTGCTGACCGACCCGATTCCGGCGGGCCTGACCCTCAACGGCATCGTCATCCCCGACGGGTCCTGGAACTGCGTCGGCACCTTCACCTGCACCCGCAGCACCCCACTCGCCCCCGGGGACACCACCACGCTGTCGGTCACCGTGCTCATCCCCGACGACGCGCCGCCGAGCGTCACGAACATCGCCACGGTCGACGGCGGCGATGCCGTCAACGTCCCGCAGGATGCCACGCACACCGCCCCGATCGAGGATCCTGCCGGGCCGGCGCTGCTCTCCCTCACCAAGGAACACAGCGGGAACTTCCCCAGAGGCGGCACCGGCACCTACGTGCTGACCGTGACCAACGCGGCGGACGCCGGGCCGACCCTGGGACGCGTGCGGGTCACCGACGGACTGCCCGCCGGGCTCACCGTGGACGACGTCGGCGGCTCCGGCTGGGAGTGCGATATCTCAGCCGAGTCGTTCGAGTGCTTCCGCAGCGACCCGCTGGATCCGGGCACCAGCTACGACCCGATCACGCTGGTCGTCGACGTCGCCCCGGACGCCCCCTGCTCGCTGGTCAACACGGCGACCGTCACCGGCGGCGGCAGCGGCCCGGCGGAGGCGAGCGATCCCACCATGCTCACGGGCGGGGACTGCAACGGGGACGGCAACGGGGACGGGGGTGGCGACACCCTGGTGCCCATCACCCTGGACGGCCTGCTGCCGATGTACAACAACATCAACATCACGAAGAACGAGAACAGCCACGGCACCGTCACCAACAACCGCAACAACTTCCAGCTGACCCACTGAGACACGCTGCCGGGCGACAGCCGCAGGCCGCCCGTCACGGCGGCCTGCGGCTGTCCGGCCCGTCGGCAGCGACACGCGCTAGTTCAGCGGGATGGCGATGTTGATCCCCGCGAACCATCCCTCGCCCGGAGCGAAGTTCGCGCCGTACCAGTAGTTGTGCGTGCTGGCCTGGTCCGGGGACCAGGTGCTGAGGTCGGGGTTGGAGCGGGTCCCCACCACGCCGCACGCGCCGACGCCGAGGCTGGCGCAGCCCATGAGGCTGAAGTAGGACTGCTCGCTGCTGGGAGCGGAGCTGAAGCCGCCGGCGTGCCCGATGTTGCCGAACCCGACCGCACCGACGTTCCAGTACGCCTTGCCGTCACCGGCGACGGACGGGCCCGTACAGACGACGAAGCAGAACGTCGTCCCGTACTGCCCCTTGGTGATGGTGTCCGACAGCCAGGGCGCGAGGCCGGCGGAGTAGGCGTCGCCCAGCTGACGGCACTGCCCGGAGGAGTCGATCCCGCCGGTGCAGGGGTGGATCTCGCCATTGTCGATGGCGTCGTGGATCGCCGCCACCTGCTCCCAGGGGAAGCACTCGTCGGAGTCCCAGTTCTCGATGCAGTACGCGATCTTCTTCATCGTCGCGAAGATCTGGTACTCCCCGTCGTCCGGGGTGAACTTGACGACCTTGGCGGTGGGCCCGCACACCTTGCCCACACAGGTGCCGGCCGTGGAGAAGTCGTGGACGACGAAGTAGACGGCGTCCCCGCCAGTGTCGGGCGGCGGCAGCTCGCCGGCCGCGATCGACTCCTGGATGCCCCTCTCCACGACGAAGCTGGGAATCCCGGCGATCTGCAGCCCCGAGGGATCGCTGAAGTTCGTCGGGTTGTTGGCCGAGTAGGAGTACGCGTTCAGGTTCTGCGGATCCTGGGGGGTGCTGAGCTCGTCCGGGCTGATGAAGCGCCCCAGGGCGGGGTCGTACATCCGTGCGCCGAGCAGCGACAGCCCGGTCGAGTCGTCCTCGGCCTTGCCGAGGAAGCCCTTGTCCACGCCGGACGGCAGGCTCCCCGCGGTGCCGCGCTGTTCGCCGAAGGGGGCGTAGCGGCGGCGGGTGACCACGCCGGCCGTGGAGACCAGCAGCGAGGTGGAGGCCTGTGCATCGGTCAGCAGCCAGGTCAGCTCGCCCTCGGCGGATCCGTCGGCGACGCGCATCGCGACGGCGGTGCCCGCGGCGGAGTAGAAGCGCGCGGCGCGGACGCCCCCGGCCTCGGTCCGGTGCAGTTCGTGACCGTCGAGGTAGAGCACGGCCTCGTCGGGTGAGGTGCGCAGCAGGACGTTGCCCTGGGCGTCGTACACGTACGACGAGACCTCGTCGCCGCCCGGTCCGCCGCCGGTGACGCCGGTGACGCGGTTCTGGGCGTTCCACTCCAGCGCGGAGGTGATCCCGTCGACGGTGCGGCTGGTCATCTGGCCCGCGTCGTTGTAGCCGAAGACGTCGGCTCCGGCCTTGGTCACGGCGTGCGGCCTGGGCTGACCGGGCGTGTAGGCGGACTCGTCCGCGCTGTAGCCCGGGTAGGTGTAATCCCGGACGGCCGTGCCCGCGTCGGTGGTGTCCCGGACCGCCTGCAGGTTGCCGAGTTCGTCGTAGGTGTACGCGGTGTCGTACGGGTCGAGTGCACTGCCGAGGTCCGGGGTCGCGGCGCCGGCGCAGCCGTCGGTGTCCTGGGTGGTCCAGGCCCGGGCGAGCCGGTTCAGCTCGTCGTAGGCGAAGCACTCGCTCTGTCCGGTCAGCGCGTCGTGGGCGTCGACGAGCTGGCCGCCGAGGTCCCGGGTGAAGGTGTCGTCCTGGACCTGCTCGGTGGTGCCGCCGACCGTGGTCGTGCTCTGCACGGTCGACAGCAGTCCGGTGCCGTCGGCGTCGTGGTACGTGTAGGCGCGGTTCACCGTCGCGCCGGATCCGCCGGACGTTCCGTAGGTACGGGCGTCGATGCGGCCGAGGCGGTCGAAGCCGACGGCGGACTGGTAGGTGGCCAGCGGGCTGGTGACCGTGGCGGGGTTGCCCTGGGCGGTGTAGGCGGTGGTCACCGTCTCGGCGGGGAGTCCGCCGATCGCCGGGAGCTGCACGCTGGTCATGTGGTCGGCGAGGTCGTAGCCGTAGCCGAAGGTGTAGGTGCCGGCCAGGCCGGAGCCGTCGTCGGGGACGGTGGTCCGCTTGCCCGTGATCCGGCCGCGGTCGTCGTAGCCCGTGACGGACTGCGTGTAGGCCTTGCCGTTCGCGTACGTCGTCGACGACGCCGACTCGCCCTTTCCGCCGGGCGCGGTGTCGTAGGTGAGCGTCGACAGGGTGGCCGCGCCCTGCTTCACCGCGGTGAGCCGCTGCAGCGCGTCGTACTCGTGGGTGAGGGTGCGGCCCTCGGCGTCGGTGGTGGTGGCGATCTTCCCGTTGCCGTCGTACGTGGTCGTGGACGCTCCGGTGTCGGGGTCGTCGGTCGTCACGCGCTCGCCGAGCCAGTTGTAGGTGTACTCGGTGGTGTTGCCCTTGGCGTCGGTGATCTTCCTGAGGCCGTCGCTCCGGGTGTACTCGTACGACGTCGTCGCCGGGCCCGTCGGGCCGTGCTCGACGACCTTCGTGACCTGGCCGAACACGTCGTAGTGGGTCTCCTTGCGCTCCCCGGAGGCGGGCACGTCGACGGTGTGGTCGCCGTGGTGGTAGGTCCGCGTGTGGCCTGCGGCCTGGACCTCGCCGCCGACGAGGATCTGGGACTCGGTGGTCCGCCCGGCGAAGTCGATGATCAGGTCGGTGTAGGAGGGCAGGTCGGCGACGGTGGGCAGGACCATTCCGGAGCCGGCCGCGCCGGAGTTGTAGAAGGGCGCGGACGTGCCGGTGTTGTTGCCGGAGGTGTCGTAGCGGGTGGACACGACGGTGCGCCCGGTGCCGTCCGGTGCCGTCTTCTGGGTCTCCCGCTCACGGCCGAGCCCGTCGAGGTAGGTGTACTCCTTGACGTAGCTGCTGCCGGACTGCAGGACGCCGGTGGTGACGCGCGGCGGCCCGGTCACCGTGTCGGGCACGCCCGCGGAGCTGGTGTCGGTGGGGATGGTGTAGTCGAACGTCATCGACGGGTTGCCGCCGGGGTAGTTGCCGATCTCGGTCGGCTTGAACACCTGGCTGAAGCGGCCGACGGAGTCGTGGACGACGCGGGCGGTGCGGCCGTTGGCGTCGAGGACGCGGTACGGGGTGCCCCACAGCCGGGAGGACCAGGTGGTGGTGGACATCGCCGTACCGGGGCCGGTGCCGTCCGGGTCGGGTGTGGTGACCTTGACTCCCTGGACCGGCCAGGACGTGGCCGGCGAGTAGGTGGTCGTGGTCCGGTTGCCCTCGCCGTCGACGGTCGCGGTGACCCGGCCGCCTGCGTCGTACTCCTTCTTGGTGCTGCGGTAGTGCGTGGCGTCGGTGTGGACGCGCTGCTCGGTGATGTTGCCGTCGGCCAGCGCCGCATCGTTGCCGGCGACGGACGTGGCGCCGTCGTACAGCGTCACCGCGTAGGCGTCCCGGTTGGCCGCCGAGCGATCGGCGCAGTCGGCCGCGTAGTGCCGCCGCTCGTCCTCCAGCACCATCCAGCGCTTGACGTCGGAGCCCGGGAAGTTGGCGGTCTGGTAGGCGCGGCCGTAGGTGGTGCACCGGTTGTCGCCGTGGTTCTCCAGTCCCCAGTCGTTCGTGCGCAGCGGCAGGCCGTAGGTGGTGCTGGTGGCCGAGGAGCTGTCGTACTCGTCCTTGACGGTGTGCACCCGCCATCCGGTGGAGGTCTTCTGGTGGGTGGAGGTCTTGCTGTCGCGGACGAACCGGGCGTCGGGCAGGCCGTCGTACTGGGCGGTGTTGTGCACCCAGTACTCCTTGAGCGTCCGTTCGTGGGAGCTGCCGCCGCCGTCCCGCTTGCTGGTCTCGATGGTGCGCCCGGCGAGCCAGGCGGAGTCGGTGTACTCGGTGCCGAAGCCGTCCTTGACCTTGACGCTGCGGGTGGCCGACGAGTCGGTCTTGGAGGTGCGGTCGCCGTCCAGGCCGCGGTAGAGCCAGTGGTAGGTGGAGGCGGCGTTGCTCTTGGTGCCGGTGAACACCTCGACCTGCTGGTAGCCGCGCCAGTCGGACCAGGTCTCGTCCTCGTCCTTGGTCAGCGGGTCGTTGGGGAACCGCCAGCCGGCGCCGCCGTTGTACTCGTAGCGCGTGGTCATGGTCGGGTCGCCGTCGCTGCCCGCGCCCTGGCCGACGCCGGGGTCCTCGGAGACCTGGGTGACCACGTACTTCTTGAACCAGCCGGTGCGGGCCTCGGTCTCGCCCTCGGGCGTCCACTTCTGCCAGAAGCAGGGCTGGGTGTTGGAGGACTGGCTGGGCAGGCTGTTGATGTCGCAGGCGTCCGGCTGCCCGTAGGTGACGCGGGTGACGGCGCCGAGGTCGCCGTGGACCTCGGTGACCCGGCGGAAGTTCAGCAGGCCCGAGCCGACCTGGTTGTCCTTCCACTCGCCGTTGAAGTTGATGACCGGCAGCCGCAGGTCGGGGCCGTCGCCGTAGCCCTTGCGCTGCACGTAGTCGAGCCAGAGGGTCTTGCCGACCGATCCCTCCGGGTTCGGCAGGCCGTACTTCATCTGGTACTGCATGCCCGGCGCCCAGGCGGAGGCGTCGTCGTTGCGGACGTAGGTCTTGACGTCCCACAGCATGTCGGTGGTGAAGAACGTCGGGTAGTACGTCATGCCCGCGCAGTGGTTGTCCCCGGCGGTGCCGTCGCACATCAGGTCGGTGGGCACGTCCGGGTAGGACTCCGGGTTGCCGGAGATGCCGGGGCAGGCCGCGGGTTCGGTGGTGAGCGGGTCCTTCTCGGCCATCCGTTCCACACAGCGGCCGACGTGCTTCAGCTCGACCTTGGCGGGCAGCTGGGCGCCGGGGATCTGGGACGCCCAGCCGTACTCGATGCGGGTCAGATAGCTGCCCGCGTCGTAGGGACGGGCCTTGTCGGCGTTGACGACGGAGCGGTAGTGGTTCTTCTGCTTGTCGTAGAAGTAGGCGTTCTCGACCTCGTTGGGGTCGACGACACGGTCGAGGTTCCAGCGCCAGGCCTGGGTGCACGGCTCGGGGAACTGGGCGTGGCACGGCTCGCCGGTGTCGTTGCCGACCACCGGGACGGTCAGCACGGAGTCCGTGGCGCTCCTGGTGCGTTCGTCACGCCCCCAGCCGAAGTAGTAGCGCATGCCGTCCTGGCTGGAGATCACCCAGTACTCGTCGTCGCTGCCGTGCCCGCCCCACAGGTGCTGGACCCGCCAGCCCGGGTCGTCCTGCAGGTGGTAGGAGCCGGTGCCGTCGTCGTCCTGGATCAGCTGGGAGGTGACGCCGTTGAGGCTGATGACGTACATGGCGCCGTCCGGCTCCATGCCGGAGTTGGGCGAGTCCCAGCACATGTCGCCGAACGTGGGGTGGCCGTCCTGGGTGCAGTTCTGGTAGCGGCGCTGGATGAACCCGACCTCCAGGTCCCAGCCCATGCCCGCCCAGGACGCCTGGTTGTTGGTGGCCGAGGTACGTCCGTCCACGGACTGCGAGTTGTACGACAGGCTCAGCGAGGGCGTCGCCCCGGTCGGGGCCTCGGGCAGCCGCAGCGGCAGGTCGTAGGTGAACGCGCCGGAGCCGACCGACACGTCCCAGGATCCGGACGGGTTCAGTGCGGAGGCCCGGTAGTCGCCCTCGTCGGACGACGAACCGGTGGTGACGGCCAGCACGGTGGCGCCGGAGGTCGTGGCGGGGGCCGCGAACGAGCTCAGCCGGGGGCCGCCGCTGTCTGCGGCGGTCACCGCGGCCGGGTCGGCGTCGGCGAAGACCGTCGCGGACAGCGTGCCCGTCCGTTCGTCGTTGTCGGCGTCGATGAAGCGGCGGTGGTCCGGGGAACAACCGGCCTTCTCAGGGGTGGTGAGCGCGCACGCGGGCAGCTGCACCAGCCGCAGTCGGGAGGCGAAGTCGCCGCCGTGGGCGTTGCGGAAGCCGGAGTAGTCGATGTCCACCCGGACCGGGCCGGGTGCCGTGCCGCCGTCGGCGCGGGTCACCTTCAGGCCCAGGCCCACCCCGCCGACCGGCTTCACGTCGGTGCGGTCGAGGACCTCGACGTCGACCGCGTCGGGCTTGGGCCCGGCGGGGGCGATGAGCCCGGCGTCCGGGAGCAGCCCGGGGGCCGAGCGCATCGAGGACGGGGGTGTGGACTTGTACCGCTGCGGAGGTGCGAGCTCGTGCTGCGGGGGTGTGCCGGCGGCGGCGATCTGCGCGGTGCTCGGCGTCCGGACGGCGACGACCGCGGACTCGGCCGCCTTGCCGGCGGCGTCGGCGTCGACGACTCCGCCCGACGGCGTCACCGCGAGGGCTTCGCCCGGCTTCGTGCGGGTCAGGTCGACCCGGCCGTGGGCGGGCTCGGGCCAGTCGACGCCGGGCGCCCGGGTCGCGGTCGGCTCCGCCTGCTGCTCGGGGACGGCCTGCGCGGACCGGGAGGGGACGTCGGCCGTCCGGTCCGTCGGCCGGGCCGCGGCGGCGGAGGCGGCCGAGGCCACCGACGCGAACGCAGGTGCCGACAGAAGACCGGCCAGCAGTGCACCGGAAGCACCCAGCACCACGCCGCGTCTGAATGCGCGCACGAAAACCCCACCCCATCGAACCGAAACACGACACGATCCGGCAGCGCAGGATCACGACCACATTCCCTCACGCATGGCAGCGGAAAAGCGACCCGAGGGTGAGCGGACAGGCGACCGGAGAATAACCAAGGGATTGGCCGAATCCAACCCCGTCCGGCTCTCGCCCTCCGGGTGCTTTAATGACCGACCACATGTCGTCCGGACCTCGATGCTCGAGATGTCCCTTTTCCTGCGCAACGGTCCATGACGGCGACACTCATCCTTTTCTAGGGGTTTCACGCACATGCTTGAGCGCCGACGGATTCTGAAGCTCACGGGCCTCGCGGCGACCGCCGCCACGGTCCCGGCGGTCGCCCTGGCCGCGCGGGGATTCGCCCAGCCCGCCGACGGCTCCGGGGCCGAGGCCACCGCCGGTGCGGTGCCCGCGTCGCCGCGCTTCGCCCTCACCGCGCCCTCCGAGCGGCTGCTGCGCGAGATACGCCTCAACGAGACCCGGGTCCTGCAGTCGCTGGCCTTCGACAATTCCCGCAAGCACATCTTCTTCGTGCAGCTCGTGGACGGGGGCCGGCAGCTTCCGGGAGAATCCCGCGCCTACTCCGGCACCGAGCGCGGCGCCAATGGCGACCTCTGCGTCACCCGCACCGACCTCGCCGGGAACATCATGGGCGCCATGTATCTCAAGGGATTCGGGCACGGTGTGCAGATCGGCGTGGAATCCACCGCGTCCGGGAGTTATCTGTGGACGGAGACCGAGGCCGTCCAGTCGCAGAACCCGGACGGCACCCAGACCGGCTGGGGCAGCCGTCTCGCCCGGTTCAAGTTTGCGAACGGGACGGTCCTCACGCCGGATTCCCCGGCCCTCGTGCAGTACCTGCTGGAGGAGGGCGTCGACCGCACCACCGTGTCACTGGACCCGGTGCACCAGCGGCTCACGGTCCGCTGCCGCGTCGGCGGAGCCTTCCGCTACCGCCTGTACGACCTGGAGGCGTTCAAGTCCGGCGACCGGACCACGCTGGCCGATGTCGCCCAGCCCGCCGATCTCCAGCCCGGCCACCCGGACACCTTCCAGGGGTTCGCCACGTTCGGCAGTTTCCTGTACCTCCTCGCCGGCACCCAGTACGGGAAGGACGGGTCGGTCAGCCCGATCGGCAACACCTTCATCACGTGCATCGACTGGAACAGCGGCAGCGTGGTGGAGCAGGAGCTGACCAGGGCCGGGTACAGCCTGCCCTACCGAGAGCCGGAGGGCATGGCCATCCAGGTACCGGACCCCGCCAACCCGCAGGCGGTGCGCCTGTGTGCGGGATTCGCGTCGGTCACCTCGGAAACGGATTCCCGAAAGCGGGCGAGCGTCTACTACAAGGAGACCCTGGTCTGACGGTCCCGGACGCTCCGGAGCCCGGCCGTGGGCCCGCCGCGGACCCCGGCCCGGACGCCCGTACCTCCGCTCAGGCCCGAAGCCCCCGCACCAGCAGCTCCACCACCGCCGCGAACTCCTCCTCGACGCCCGGCAGCCCCCACTCGCGCGCATAGCCGGGGTCGTGGAAGCGGCCGGTGGCCTGGAAGACCGCGCGGGCCGTGGCCTCCGGGTCGTCGGCGGTGAAGACGCCGGTGTCGACGCCGGAGCGGATGATCCGGGTGAGCTGGGCGGTGAGGTCGGCGAGGTGCTCGCCGACCGCGGTGCCGTTCTCGCCGGTCAGCACCGTGTAGGTGGCGAACAGCTCCGGGTCGTCGCCGGCCTTGCGGCGCTTGGCCTCGAACAGGGCCGCGAGCCACCCCCGCAGCCGGGCCTCCGGATCGCGGCCCTCGGCCGCTATCCCGGACAACGCCTCGGAGGTGCGGTCCAGCCACCGCTTGGTCACCGCCTCACGCAGCGCCGCCTTGGTCCGGAAGTGCCGGTAGACGCTGCCGTGGCTGACACCGAGCGCGCGGGCCACGTCGACCACGGTCGCCTTGGCCGGGCCGTGGCGGCGCAGCACCTCCTCGGTGGCCTCGAGGATGCGCTCGGCGGTCAGGATCTCGGAGGTCGGTGTCATGCTCTAGACCGTACCCGGCGGGGCTCAGCGCTCGAGGTGGGCCATCTGCGCCGCCGGATAGCGGTCCCCTGCGGCGGCACCGGCGGGCACGGCCTCCTCGATCGCGGCCAGGTCGGTCTCGTCGAGGGTCACGTCCAGTGCGCCGAGGGCCTCGGTGAGCCGGTCCCTGCGGCGGGCGCCGACCAGCGGGACGACGTCCGCACCGCGGGACAGCACCCAGGCGATCGCGATCTGGGCGACGCTGACGCCCTTGCTCTCGGCGATCTTCCGCAGCGCCTCCACCAGGTCCAGGTTGTGCCGGAGGTTGTCGCCCTGGAAGCGCGGGGAGTGGGCGCGGAAGTCGTCGGCCGCGAGCTGCCGGTCGGCGGCGAAGTGGCCGGAGATCAGCCCGCGGGACAGCACTCCGTACGCCGTGATGCCGATGCCCAGCTCACGGGCGGCGGGCAGGATCTCGGCCTCGATGCCGCGGGAGATCAGGGAGTACTCGATCTGGAGGTCGGAGATCGGCGCGGTGGCGGCGGCCCGGCGGACGGTCTCCGCGCCGACCTCGCTGAGGCCGATGTGCCGCACGTACCCCTTCTCGACGAGCTCCGCGATGGCGCCGACCGTCTCCTCGACCGGGATGTCGGGGTCGAGGCGGGCGAGCCGGTAGACGTCGATGTGGTCGGCGCCGAGGCGCTGCAGCGAGTACGCGGCGAAGTTCTTCACCGCCGCGGGGCGGCCGTCGTATCCGGACCAGCCACCGTCCGGGTCGCGCAGGGCGCCGAACTTCACGCTGATCCGCGCCTGTTCGCGGCGGGCGGCGGGGGCGGTGCGCAGAGCCTCGCCGATGAGCAGTTCGTTGTGGCCCATGCCGTAGAAGTCGCCCGTGTCGAGCAGGGTGATGCCGGCTTCGAGTGCGGCATGGACGGTGGCGATCGACTCGGTCCGGTCCGCCTCGCCGTACAGCGCGGACATGCCCATGCAGCCGAGGCCGAGGGCGGAGACCCGGGGGCCGGTGGTTCCGAGGGTGCGTGTCTGTGTCGTCATGCCCTCCACGATGACATGACGAATGACAGATTTCAATATCTGTCATTCATTGACTTGTCAGTGAGCCACAATGCACCGCGACCCCCTCCGGTCCAGCCCCATTGACGAAAGGTCTGGACCAGAGGATTGTCATGCTTGCGCCACCTCACCCCACGGGAGGCAACCGCATGATCCGCCGCAGAATCCGCCTGCTCGCCGCCGCGCTGGCGGCCGCACTGCTCACCCCACTGGCCACCATCGCCGCGTCCGCCGCCCCCGCCGTCCCCGCCACCGGATCCGCCTCGGCCGAAGACTCCTGCGCCGTGCGGTCCAAGCCCTCCGGAAAGGTCCTCCAGGGCTACTGGGAGAACTGGGACGGCGCCGCCAACGGCGTCCACCCGCCGTTCGGCTGGACCCCGATCACCGACCCCCGTATCGCCGCACACGGGTACAACGTGATCAACGCGGCGTTCCCGGTGATCCTCCCCGACGGCACCGCCCTGTGGGAGGACGGCATGGACCGGGGCGTGAAGGTCGCGACGCCCGCCGAGATGTGTGCGGCCAAGGCGGCCGGGCAGACGATCCTGCTGTCCATCGGCGGGGCGACGGCCGGGATCGACCTCAGCTCGTCCGCCGTCGCCGACCGCTTCGTCGAGACGATCGCGCCGATCCTCAGGACCTACAACTTCGACGGGATCGACATCGACATCGAGACCGGTCTGACAGGCAGCGGAGACATCGGCCGGCTGTCCACGTCCCAGGCCAACCTGATCCGCATCATCGACGGCGTCCTGGCCCGTATGCCGTCGGACTTCGGCCTCACCATGGCCCCGGAGACCGCCTACGTCACCGGCGGCAGCGTCGTCTACGGATCGATCTGGGGCGCGTATCTGCCGATCATCAAGAAGTACGCCGACAACGGGCGGCTGTGGTGGCTGAACATGCAGTACTACAACGGCAGCATGTACGGCTGCTCCGGCGACTCGTACCCGGCCGGCACCGTGCAGGGCTTCGTCGCCCAGACCGACTGCCTGGACCGGGGTCTGGTCGTCCAGGGCACCACGATCCGGGTGCCGTACGACAAGCAGGTGCCCGGGCTGCCCGCACAGCCGGGCGCGGGCGGCGGTCACATGGCACCGTCCCGGGTCGCCCAGGCCTGGAACCACTACGGCGGCGCCCTGAAGGGCCTGATGACCTGGTCGGTCAACTGGGACGGCTCGAGGAACTGGACCTTCGGCGACAACGTCGCGGCACTGCAGGGCCGGTGACGCCCGCCGTGACCGGGAGACGCGAGGCCCCGCTGCGGCCGGGCCGGCCGTACGGCGGTCCCGGGAACGCGAACGGCCCCCGGCACCGGACCACCCCAGGTCCGGTGCCGGGGGCCGTTCGGCCCGCGAGCGGTCAGGCGCCGATCAGACGCGAGGCCAGGTAGCCCTCGATCTGGTCCAGCGACACCCGCTCCTGCTTCATCGAGTCGCGCTCGCGCACCGTCACCGCGTTGTCGTCGAGGGTGTCGAAATCGACGGTCACGCAGTACGGAGTGCCGATCTCGTCCTGACGGCGGTAGCGGCGGCCGATGGCGCCGGCGTCGTCGAACTCGATGTTCCAGTGCTGGCGCAGCGCCTGGGCGAGGCCCTTGGCCTTCGGCGACAGCTCGGGGTTGCGGGACAGCGGGAGCACCGCGACCTTCACCGGCGCCAGGCGGTGGTCCAGGCGCAGCACGGTGCGCTTCTCCATCTTGCCCTTGGCGTTGGGCGCCTCGTCCTCGACATAGGCGTCGAGCAGGAAGGCGAGCATCGCCCGGCCGACACCGGCCGCGGGCTCGATGACGTACGGCGTCCAGCGCTCGCCGGCCTCCTGGTCGAAGTAGGAGAGGTCCTGGCCGGATGCCTTGGCGTGGGCGCCGAGGTCGTAGTCGGTGCGGTTGGCGACACCCTCCAGCTCGCCCCACTCGCTGCCGCCGAAGGAGAAGCGGTACTCGATGTCGGCGGTGCGCTTGGAGTAGTGGGAGAGCTTCTCCTTGGGGTGCTCGTACCAGCGCATGTTCTCCTCACGGAGACCCAGGCCGGTGTACCAGTTCCAGCGCTGCTCCATCCAGTACTCGTGCCACTTCTCGTCCTCGCCCGGCTTGACGAAGAACTCCATCTCCATCTGCTCGAACTCGCGGGTGCGGAAGATGAAGTTGCCCGGCGTGATCTCGTTGCGGAACGACTTGCCCATCTGGGCGATGCCGAACGGCGGCTTGCGGCGCGAGGTGGTCTGCACCTGGGCGAAGTTGGTGAAGATGCCCTGCGCGGTCTCCGGCCGCAGGTAGGCGACGGAGCCGCTGTCCTGGGTCGGGCCGAGGTGGGTGGCGAGCAGACCGGAGAACTGCTTGGGCTCGGTGAACTGGCCCTTGTTGCCGCAGTTGGGGCAGTTGATGTCCGCGAGGCCGTTCTCCGGGGCGCGGCCCTTCTTCTCCTCGTACGCCTCCTCCAGGTGGTCCGCGCGGAACCGCTTGTGGCAGGAGGTGCACTCGGTGAGCGGGTCCGTGAAGGTGGCGACGTGGCCCGAGGCCACCCAGACCTCGGAGGCCAGGATCACGGACGAGTCGATACCGACGACGTCCTCGCGCGACGTCACCATGTAGCGCCACCACTGGCGCTTGAGGTTCTCCTTGAGCTCGACACCCAGCGGACCGTAGTCCCAGGCGGCACGCTGGCCGCCGTAGATCTCACTGCACGGGAATACGAAGCCACGGCGCTTGCTCAGGCTGACGATGGTGTCGATCTTGTCGGCGGCCACGGTGCTCTCTTCATTACGACGACGAACATTGACGGGTGCGGCGCGTAGCGCCTCGATGAGGGGTGGTGGTCGGGAGACGGGCGGGCGAAGCGAGATACTTCCAGCGAATGCTTCAGGTTACCGGCGCGGGCTCCCCCTCAATCAAATCGGGGCACCCCCGGGGGCCGACGCGAAGGCTTGTTGACAACCGTTTCCAGATTTGTTGAAAATGACTGTCATGAACGTACGACGACGACGCATATCCGGCATAGCGGTCGCAGCGGCCACCGCACTCGGCCTCACGACCCTTTCCGCCTGCGGGGACGGCAGCGCAGCAGCCGACAACACGGGCAACACGGACAAGTTCGACGTCGTCGCCTCCTTCTACCCGATGGCGTTCCTCGCCGAGCAGATCGGCGGCGAGCACGTCAACGTCACCAACCTGGTCGAGCCCGGCCAGGAGCCGCACGACCTGGAGATCAGCGCCAAACAGACCGCGCAGCTCCAGGAGTCCGACGCGGCGGTCTACCTCAAGGGCCTGCAGCCCTCCGTCGACGAGGCGATCGCCCAGTCCGGGGTCAAGACCAAGATCGACGCGACCACGCTGACCTCCCTCGAGGTGCACGGTACCGAGGAAGGCGGCCACGACCACGGGCACGAGGAGGAGCACGCGGCCGGGGACGAGCACGGCCACGGCACCGAGGACGAGCGCGGCCACGAGGGAGAGCACGCCGCCGAGGAGCAGCACGCCGCCGAGGACGACCATGGCCACGACCACGGCGAGGCGCTGGACGGCAAGGACCCCCACATCTGGCTCGACCCGGTCAAGTACGCCGAGGTCGCCGAGGGCGTCGGCAAGGCCTTCGAGAAGGCCGACCCCGACCACGCCGCCGACTACAAGAAGAACACCGCCGCCCTGGTCGGCAAGCTCGAGGCGCTGAACACCGAGTTCGCCGACGGGCTGAAGAACACCGAGGGCAAGGTCTTCATCACCTCCCACGCCGCATTCGGCCACCTCGCCGAGCGCTACGGCCTGACCCAGGAGGCCATCAACGGCCTGAGCCCCGAGTCCGAGCCGAGCGCGGCCCGGATCAAGGAGCTGCAGCAGACCGCCGAGGCCGACGGCGTCACCACCGTCTTCTACGAGACCCTCGTCAGCGACAAGACCGCCAAGACCCTCGCCACCGACACGAACCTCAGGACGGACGTCCTCGACCCGATCGAGGGCATCACCGACAGGTCCCGCGGCGACGACTACTTCCAGGTGATGGAGGCCAACCTCGAGGCCCTGCAGAAGGCACTGGGCGCCGAATGACCGGCGCACCGGAGGGCGGCGGCGCGGTCCGGGCCGACACGGGCACCAGCACCGGCACCGGCACCGACCCCGTCATAGCCATGCGCGGGGTCCGCGCCGAGCTGGGCTCGCGCCCGGTGCTGCGCGGCATCGACCTCACCGTGCACCGCGGCGAGGTGGTCGCCCTGCTCGGCGCCAACGGCTCCGGCAAGTCCACCGCCGTACGCGGCATCATCGGCCAGGTCCCGGCCACCGCCGGGCGGATCGAGCTGTTCGGCACCGACCGGCGCCGGTTCCGCGACTGGGCGCGCATCGGCTACGTACCGCAGCGCACCACGGCCGCCTCCGGCGTGCCCGCGACCGTCACCGAGGTCGTCTCCTCGGGCCGGCTCTCCCGGACCCGCTTCGGACTGCTGCGCAAGGCCGACCACGCGGCCGTACGCCGGGCCCTGGACCTGGTCGGCATGGCGGACCGCGCCAAGGACTCGGTCAACGCCCTCTCCGGCGGCCAGCACCAGCGGGTACTGATCGCCCGCGCGCTCGCCGCCGAACCCGAACTGCTGATCATGGACGAGCCGATGGCCGGCGTCGACCTGGCCAGCCAGGAGGTGCTCGCCGAGACCCTGCGCGGCCAGGTGGCGGCGGGCACCACGGTCCTCCTCGTCCTGCACGAGCTGGGCCCGCTGGAGCCGCTGATCGACCGCGCCGTCGTCCTGCGCGACGGCTGCGTCCTGCACGACGGCCCGCCCCCGAAGGCGGTCGGCCAGCACGCCCTGCCCGGCCACGACCACGTACACCCGCACGCCCCGGCGGGCGCCGAACCGATCCGCACCGGACTGGGACTGCTGAGCTGATCCGATGGAACTGTTGAACTACGCCTTCATGCAGCGGGCGCTGCTGGCGGCCGTCCTGGTCGGCATCACCGCCCCCGCCGTCGGCATCTACCTCGTGCAGCGCCGCCAGGCCCTGATGGGCGACGGCATCGGCCACGTCGCCATGACCGGCGTCGGCCTCGGCTTCCTGCTCTCCTGGTCCCCGGTGTGGATGGCCACCCTGGTCTCCGTCCTCGGCGCGGTCCTCATGGAGCTGATCCGCTGGTACGGCCGCACCCGCGGCGACATCGCCCTCGCCATGCTCTTCTACGGCGGTATGGCAGGCGGCGTGATGTTCATCAACCTCGCGCCGGGCGGCTCCAACGCCAACCTCACCTCGTACCTGTTCGGCTCGCTGTCGACCGTCTCCGAGTCCGACGTCACCGCGATCTGCATCCTGGCCGCGTTCGTGGTGCTGGTCACCCTCGGACTGCGCCGCCAGCTCTTCGCGGTCAGCCAGGACGAGGAGTTCGCCCGCGTCACCGGTCTTCCGGTGCGCGCGCTGAACCTGCTGACGGCGATCACCGCCGCCGTCACCGTGACCGTCGCGATGCGCGTGGTCGGCCTGCTGCTGGTGAGCGCGCTCATGGTGGTGCCGGTGGCCGCCGCGCAGCAGCTCAGCCGCAGCTTCGCGGCCACCTTCGCGATCTCCGTCGCGATCGGGGTGAGCGTCACCCTCGGCGGCACGGTCACCTCGTACCACCAGGACGTGCCGCCCGGCGCGACCATCGTGCTGCTCACCATCGGCGCGTTCTTCGTCCTGACCGCGCTGGCGGCCCCGCTGGCCCGGCGACGTGCCGGGACGGCCTCCTCGGACGGGCCCGCCCCGGACCCGGCGGAGTGCGCGATTCCGGCCGGCCGGGCCTCCGGCGGCGGGCTCGGCACCTGACCGCTGCCGGACCGGGCTGGCACAATGGCCCGGCAGGAGCAGATGTGAGGAGGCAACCGGTGACCACCGCTGGACCGCCCGTGAAGGGCCGGGCCACCAGGCAGCGCGCCGCCGTGGCGGCGGCCCTCGAAGAGGTCGAGGAGTTCCGCAGCGCCCAGGAGCTGCACGACATGCTCAGGCACAAGGGCGACTCGGTCGGCCTGACCACGGTCTACCGCACCCTGCAGTCCCTCGCCGACGCCGGAGAGGTCGACGTCCTGCGCACCGCCGACGGTGAGTCCGTCTACCGCCGCTGCTCCACCGGCGACCATCACCACCACCTGGTCTGCCGCTCCTGCGGCAAGGCGGTCGAGGTCGAGGGCCCGGCCGTGGAGCGCTGGGCGGAGGCCATCGCCGCGGAGCACGGGTACGTCAATGTGCAGCACACGGTGGAGATCTTCGGCACGTGCGCGGAGTGCGCGCAGGCCGGGAAGCAAGCCTGACGCGCAGGCCGGGAGGCAAGCCCGAAGAGCCGAGCCCTCCGGCTCTCGGCCGGGGGCCTGCACCGGAAGCAGGCCTCCAGCCGCTTCCGGCCGGAGCCCGGCTCAGTCCGGCCGTTCTCCCTGAGGAAGCAGCCGCGAGGCCGCCGCGAGGATCAGCACCAGAGCGGCGATGACGAGCAGTGCCCGGCCACTGCCCAGCGGCACCAGCAGCACGGCGCCGAGCACCCCGCCGACGAAGATCCCGCCCACCGTGGCGCTCCACCGCCCCCGGGCGAGCCGCTCCCGGCCGGTCAGCCCGCGCAGGGTCACCCGCGGCCGCTTCACCACGTCGTCGATGAGTGCCGCGAACGCCATCTGGCTGAGCAGCGTCGGCATCCCCGGCACGTGGGCCCGCAGCGCGTTGGCGGCCCGCAGCCCCATCGCCATCGCCACCATCCCGACGATCGCACCGTCCGGCTCGTCGCTCAGGGACCCGGTGCCGTGCCGCCACAGGGCCAGGGCACCGGCCAGCGCCAGCAGCACCGCCTCGCAGACCAGGACCAGCGGGAACCAGGGCCGCCGTCGCGCCTGCAGCCGCTCCAGCGCTCCCGTGCCGACCGCGATACCGACCAGGAACGCGCCGATCGCGATGGCCGGTCGCGCCACCGGGACGTCGCCCTCCCCGGCCAGCGCGAACGCCAGGAAGAGCACGTTGCCGGTGGCCAGCGCGCAGAAGACCTTCCCCAGGGTCAGGAAGCTGACGGCGTCGACGGCACCGGCGAGCACCGTGAGCCCGGCCATGACGGCCGTACGCCGGACCTCGGGCGGGGACACTTCGGACATCCCGCAAGTGTGCGCAGCCCCGCCCGACGGCCCTCGCAGGCGGGAGCGGACACGCGGCCGAAGCACCCGAGCGCAGTGCCGGGCGCCGGGCGACTACTGCTCGCGGCCCTCCATGGCGAGCAGCTCCTCGTTCGGGATCGCCCCGCCGAACCGCCGGTCGCGGGAGGCGTACTCCAGGCAGGCCCGCCACAGGTCGCGCCGGTCGAAGTCCGGCCACAGCACGTCCTGGAAGACCATCTCGGCGTACGCGCTCTGCCAGAGCAGGTAGTTGGACGTGCGCTGTTCGCCGCTGGGTCGCAGGAACAGGTCCACGTCCGGCATGTCCGCGTAGTACAGGTACTTGGCGAAGGTCTTCTCGGTCACCTTCGACGGGTCCAGCCGACCGGCCCGCACATCCTCGGCGAGCGCCTGCGCGGCATCGGCGATCTCGGCCCGGCCGCCGTAGTTCATGCAGAAGTAGAGAGTCAGCCGGTCGTTGCCCTTGGTCTGCTCCTGGGCGACCTGCAGTTCCTTGGCCACCGACTTCCACAGCCTGGGCATGCGCCCCACCCAGCGCACCCGGATCCCCAGCTCGTCGAGCTGGTCGCGGGTCTTGCGGATGAAGTCCCGGTTGAAGTTCATCAGGAAGCGCACCTCCTCGGGCGACCGCTTCCAGTTCTCGGTGGAGAAGGCGTACAGGGAGATGTTCCGCACACCCATCTCGACCGCGCCCTGGAGCACGTCCAGCACCCGCTCGGCACCGACCTTGTGCCCCTCGGTGCGCGGCAGCCCGCGCTCCTTGGCCCAGCGGCCGTTGCCGTCCATCACGATCGCCACATGACCCGGTACCAGCTCACCGGGGAGCTTCGGGGGCCGTGCGCCGGACGGGTGCGGCTCCGGCGTCCTGTACTCCCGGCGCTGCCGCCCCAGGATCCCGCGTACGGCCATCTTTCTCTCGTCTCCCTCGGTCCCTCAGTGTGTACGGGTCTGTTTCGTCTACGGGGCTACTTCTCGACGTATCGAAGGGAGCGCAGCCCGCGCTCCAGATGCCAGTGCAGATACGCGGACACCAGCCCGCCGCCCTCCCGGACGTACCGCGGCTCGCACGCGTCCGCCGTCGCCCAGTCTCCCGTGAGCAGCGCACCGAGCAGCTCCAGGGCCTGCGGCGAGGGTACGACGCTGCCGGGCACCCGGCAGTCGACGCAGACGGAGCCGCCGGAGGCGACGGAGAAGAAGCGGTTCGGCCCCGGCATCCCGCACTTCGCGCAGTCCCCGAAGGTCGGGGCGTAGCCGTTCACGGCGAGGGAGCGCAGCAGGAACGCGTCCAGGACCAGCCCCGGGGCGTGCTCGCCCCGGGCCAGCGTCCGCAGTCCCCCGACCAGCAGCAGGTACTGCTGCACGGCCGGCTCCCCCTCGTGATCGGTGAACCGCTCCGCGGTCTCCAGCATGGCCGTCCCGGCCGTGTACCGCGCGTAGTCGGCCACGATCCCGCCACCGTAGGGCGCGATGGTCTCACTCTGCGTGCACAGTGGCAGCCCGCGCCCGACCAGCTCGCCGCCCCTGGCGAAGAACTGCACGTCGACATGGGAGAACGGCTCCAGCCGCGCTCCGAACTTCGACTTCGTCCGCCGCACACCCCGCGCTACGGCACGTACCCGTCCATGACCGCGGGTGAGCAGCGTGATGATCCGGTCCGCCTCACCCAGCTTCTGGGTGCGCAGCACGATGCCGTCGTCACGGAACAGACTCATGCCGCCCATTGTCGCCTACGTTCAAGGCACCTCACCGCGACTGCGGGCGTTCGCGTAGGCGGTCGCCGCACGCAGCCGCTCGGCGGCGGTGGCGACGCGGACGGCTCCCGGCTCGGCGTCCCATTCCTTGCCGCCGCCGTACGGGCGCAGCTGCACGTACGGCCCCTCGTGCCCCATGACGATCCCGACCCGCCCGGTGCGCGTGTCCACCACGTACGCGCCGACGCCGGGCCTCATCGCGCCACCGCCGCGGCCGACCGCTCGGCGACGGCGACGGAACACCTCCCCGGTTCGAGGAGCGGACCGGGCGTCTCCCGCGCCATACTCACCGGGTCGATCCCGAGCGACGGCAGAACAATTCCGGCCTCGGCGAGTGCCGCCCGCAATTCTTTCACGGTTTCCTCCGCTTCTTCGACGCAGAACGCCGAGTGCTGCTCCCGGGTTCGCTGTTCCTGCTGTTCCCGCTGTTCCTCCTGGCAGCTCCCCTTTCCCTCCGGGTTTCACTCTTCGCCCCTCCACGGTGCCCCTCCCCTCGTACACTCGGCGGGAGTCCGTGCACGACAAGCGGGGTTCCGGGGAAGGTGGTCGGCCGTGACCGACGCTCCCGAGGCGGAACCGGGAACCCGGATATTCGTCTCGGGCGGCTGCAACGGCCAGTTCGAACAGGCGATTCGGAAACCACAGCCGGATAAGGCGCAGCGGATCGACGGTTCACTGCAAACCGACGGCTTTTGCCGACGACTGCGGCGGAAGCTCATCAAGGAACACCGGTACGCGGAGTACTTGGCGCACGCGGCGGAACTGGAGCGGGCCGACTGCGAGATGGGGTACGCACCGTGGCGGCCCCGCGGGCGCCGCACGCTGACCCGGTCAGGCCAGTGCCTCAGCTCCTGCAGTTCGAGGGCGTCGGCGGCGGCTGACCGGTACCGCGACGGTCCGGCCGTGGTCGGTGACGGCGATCGCGGTCGGCGGTCTCCCGTCGGCGTCAGGACGGCGTGCGCGCCGCTGCCAGCAGTCTGGTGACGTCGGTCGCGCAGATGGTGAGGGCCGCGCCGACCGTGGCCAGGGTGTCGCGTTCGGCGGGAGTGTAGGGGCCGTCGGCGAGGGCGATGCGGGCGGCCTGGAGCAGGATCGTTTCCCGGCCGGGGGCGGCGAGGTGCGGGGCGAGCGGGTCCAGGGCCTCGTGGAGCTCTATGGCGAGGCCGGGCACGCACGGCTCGCCGTGGAAGCGGCCGGTGTCCGCGGCGAGCGCGGTGACGAGGGCGTCGAGCTGCTCCTCGGTGCAGTCGTCGAAGCCAGCCGCGCGCACCGTGGCGGCGGCCGTCTCCAGTGCCGTACGGGAGCAGGTGCCGCCGGAGGCGAGCACCGCGAGGGCGACGGTGTGGACGGCGTCGCGGAGCATCGCGGAGAAGCGCGTGGTGGTGGGGTGGTCGAGGACGTCGGTGCCGAAGTGACGGCGGCAGGCCGCGCACTCGACGGCCGGGCCGCACACACCGCGCGGCAGGACCGGCAGGCCCAGGAGGGTCAGGCGGCGACGGCCGGAGAGGCGCTGGTAGTTGCGGTCGCCCCCGCAGCCGGGGCAGAAGAACTCGCCGTCGCCGACGGCGGTCCACGCGGTGCGGGTGCCCAGGATGCGCGGCAGCAGGGCAGCTCGGCCGTTTCGTCCCGGTCCAGGCAGCACGTCGCACCTCCGTAGCCGCGCGGCGACATCGCCGCGTTGGCGTGATGCTAGCCACATTGCGGACGTGGAGTCAGTACCTCGTACGAGACCTTTCCGTGACCTGTGCGCATATCTGGCCGGTATACGACGGAACCCCGCCCGCCGGTCTGCGGAGGGCGGGGCGCTGAATCACCGATTCGGCTGGTCAGCGAGCCGCACGGTTGACGGCGGAGACGACCGCCTTCAGTGAGGCGCGCGTGGTGTTCGCGTCGATTCCGATCCCCCACAGCACCTTGTCGCCGATCGCGCACTCGATGTAGGAGGCGGCCTGCGCGGAGGCGCCCTCGCTCATGGTGTGCTCCTGGTAGTCCAGCAGCCGGGCGTCGATGCCGATGCCCTGCAGGGCCTGGAAGAACGCCGAGATCGGACCGTTGCCGGTGCCGGCCAGGGTGGTCTCCACACCGTCGACCTCGGCCTCGACGGTGAGAGTGTCGACGCCGTCGCGGTCGGTCGTGGACTGGCCGTTCCGGACCTGGACGCGGCCCCAGGGGTTCTCCGGGTTGGGCAGGTACTCGTCCTGGAAGACCGCCCAGATGGCGCTCGGCGTGATCTCGCCGCCCTCGGCGTCCGTCTTCGCCTGGATGATCTTCGAGAACTCGATCTGCATCCGGCGGGGCAGGTCCAGCTTGTGGTCGTTCTTCAGGACGTAGGCGACACCGCCCTTGCCGGACTGCGAGTTGACCCGGATGACCGCCTCGTAGGAGCGGCCGACGTCCTTGGGGTCGATCGGCAGGTACGGGACCGCCCACTCGATGTCGTCGACCGTGACGCCCTGCGCCCGGGCCTCGGCGTCCATCGCGTCGAAGCCCTTCTTGATGGCGTCCTGGTGGGAACCGGAGAAGGACGTGTAGACCAGGTCGCCCACGTACGGGTGGCGCGGGTGGACCTGCATCTGGTTGCAGTACTCCCAGGTACGGCGGATCTCGTCGATGTCGGAGAAGTCGATCTGCGGGTCCACGCCCTGGGAGAACAGGTTCATGCCCAGGGTGACCAGGTCGACGTTGCCGGTGCGCTCCCCCTGCCCGAACAGACAGCCCTCGACGCGGTCGGCGCCGGCCATCACGGCCAGCTCGGCCGCCGCGACCGCCGTACCGCGGTCGTTGTGCGGGTGGACGGACAGCACCACGTGCTCACGGCGGGAGAGGTTGCGGTGCATCCACTCGAAGCGGTCGGCGTGCGTGGACGGGGTGGAGCGCTCGACCGTGGCGGGCAGGTTGAGGATGATCTCGCGGCCGGGGCCGGGCTGCCAGACGTCCATCACCGCCTCGCAGACCTCCAGCGCGAAGTCCAGCTCGGTGTCGGTGAAGATCTCCGGGGAGTACTGGTAGCCGAACTCGGTCTCGTCGTCCAGCAGTTTCTCGGCGTACTCCATCACCAGGCGGGTGCCGTCCACCGCGATCTGCCTGATGTCGTCCTTGGAGCCGCGGAAGACGACCCGGCGGAAGACCGGGGCCGTGGCGTTGTACAGGTGGACGGTGGCACGCCTGGCGCCCTGCAGGGACTCCACCGTGCGCTCGATCAGGTCCTCGCGGGCCTGGGTCAGCACGGAGATCGTCACATCGTCGGGGATCGCGTCCGGGTCCTCGATGATGGACCGTACGAAGTCGAAGTCGGTCTGGCCGGAGGCGGGGAAGCCGACCTCGATCTCCTTGTAGCCCATCCTGACCAGCAGGTCGAACATCGCGCGCTTACGGGCGGGCGACATCGGGTCGATCAGGGCCTGGTTCCCGTCGCGCAGGTCGGTGGAGAGCCAGCGGGGGGCCTGGGTGATCCGCTGGTTCGGCCAGGTGCGGTCGGGGATGCCGACCTGCTCGTAGCCGCGGTACTTGCTGATCGGCATGGGGCTGGGCTGCTGGCGGTTCGCCATGGTGGCGTGGGCTCCTCTGGGTGTCCGCGGGGAGTCGCGGGAATCCGGATGGACGGCCGACGGCAACGCCAAGCTCCGCGGGGAGGGAGTCGGCCTCGACTACAGGCCCTCGCCGCGGCAGCTAAGAAGAAGCAGCCCGAAACGCATGGTGCTCCGCAGCCTAGCCGAGCCGTGCCGGATACGCGGGTCCGTATCAGTATGCGGGACCAGGGGGAAAACCGGGACAACCAGGGCAGAGAGTGCTCCATGTCACTACGCATCGCGCGCCGCGCGGTACCACGCCACGCCGCCCACGGGCCGCCGCCCGCGCGGCAATTCACCGATCATGGTTGCAGGTGGTGACAGCCACATCACTCAGTGCGAGGGTTCTCGGCATGACCGTCAACGGGGGCCACGAGCCCGTCTTCTGCAGCATCGTCCCGCCTCACGTCCTCGACCGGCTCGCGCAGGCCGAGGACCCGGTGGTCGCCGGGCCCGCACGCCGGACCCTGCAACGCGACGCCTTCGAGCGCACCCACCGCCGGCTCACCACCGTCATCGGCGCCGCGGCCGCGGTCCCGCCCCCCGACGACGCGGGGACCGCCGAGCCGCGCCGGACCGTGTACGACGCCCTGCACGGCACCGAGCTGCCGGGGCGGAAGGTGCGCGGCGAGGGCGACGAGCCGGGCCAGGACGCCACCGTCAACCGCGCCTACGCGGGCCTCGGGGCCACCTTCGAGCTGCTGCTGTCGGCGTACGGCCGCGACTCGATCGACGGCAGCGGACTGCCTCTGAACGCGACCGTGCACTACGACCGCGAGTACAACAACGCGTTCTGGAACGGCGAGCAGATGGTGTTCGGCGACGGGGACGGCGAGATCTTCCTCGACTTCACCATCCCGATCGACGTCATCGGCCACGAGCTCGCCCACGGCCTCACCCAGCACACCGCCAACCTGACCTACTTCGGCCAGCCCGGCGCGCTGAACGAGTCGGTCTCGGACGTCTTCGGCGCGCTGATCAAGCAGTACACCCTCGGGCAGACCGCCGCCGAGGCCGACTGGCTGATCGGCGCCGGGCTGCTCGCACCCCGGGTGACGGGCGTGGCGCTGCGCTCGATGAAGGAACCGGGCTCGGCGTACGACGACGACGTGCTCGGCAAGGACCCGCAGCCGGCGACGATGGACGACTATGTGCGCACCGGCCGCGACAACGGCGGTGTCCACATCAACTCCGGCATCCCCAACCACGCCTTCCACCTGGCCGCCACGGCGCTCGGCGGCCATGCCTGGGAGCGGGCCGGGCAGATCTGGTACGACGTGCTGACCGGCGGCGAGCTGCGGCAGGACGCGCTGTTCCCGGACTTCGCCACGCTGACCGTGCGGGCGGCCCGGGAGCGGTACGGCGACGCGGAGGAGCTGGAGGCGGTGCGCAAGGCCTGGGAGCAGGTCGGGGTGCGCCTGCTGTAGTTCCGTACTAGACACGGACCCATGCGGATTCAGGTGAGGCGTACAGGAGGCTTCGCGGGCATCGACCGCCACGCGGAGGTGGACACGACGGGCCGCGCGGACGCGCAGGAGTGGCACGCCCTGGCCGAGCAGGCGGTGGCCGCGGGCCGGAGCACACCGCCGGTCGGGGTGCCGGACGGGTTCAGCTACCAGATCACCGTGGACGGCCGGACGGTGTACGCCGCCGATCCCCGGCTGACGGACGAGCAGCGGAAGCTGATCTCGTGGGTGCTCAAGGAGGGCGCGTAACGACGCAAGGATGGCGCTCGACTTCGTTCTCGTGCACGGGCGTTGACTTGGGTTACCGGTGGTACGGATGATCCGCGCATGGCGACTGATCCCCGTGCGGCGACACATCCGCTACCCCGGTTCCCCGACGGCTTCCTGTGGGGCGTGTCGACCTCCGCCCACCAGATCGAGGGCGCCGTCGAGCTGCGCGAGCGATCGGTGTGGGACGCGTTCACGGCCGAGCCGGGACGGGTCAAGGACGGCTCGACGGCGGACCTGGCCTGCGACCACTACCACCGCTACCCCGAGGACGTGGCCCTGCTGGCCGGCCTCGGGGTGGACGCGTACCGCTTCTCGGTCTCCTGGCCGCGGGTGAACTCCCCCGGCGGCCTCGACTTCTACGACCGGCTGGTGGACGCGTTGTGCGCGGCGGGCGTACGCCCGGTGCCCACCCTCTTCCACTGGGACCTGCCCGCGGAGCTGGACTGGCGGCAGCGGGACACCGCGGACCGGTTCGCCGAGTACACCGCGGTGGTCGCCGGCCGGCTCGGCGACCGCGTGGGCAAGTGGATCACCCTCAACGAGCCCGCCGAGCACACCCTGCTGGGCCATGCGCTGGGCGTGCACGCACCCGGCGAACGGCTGCTCTTCGACGCGCTGCCGGTCGCCCACCACCAGCTGCTCGCCCACGGCCTGGCGGTACGGGCGCTGCGTGCGGCGGGCGCCACGGACATCGGTGTCGCCAACTCGCACGGGCCGACCTGGCCGGCCTCCCGGGACCCCGCGGACCGGGAGGCGGCCGACTTCTACGACGTGCTGCTGAACCGGCTCTTCGCCGACCCGATGCTGCTGGGCCGCTACCCGGACGGCATCGGCGAGCTGATGCCCGGCGACGCGGAGGCCGACCTGAAGATCGTCGCCGAGCCGCTGGACTTCTACGGCATCAACTACTACGCGCCTGCCAGGGTGGGCGCCCCGGGCGGCGAGGCGAGCGAGTTCGGCGGGGTGCCGCTGCCGGCGGAGCTGCCGTTCTCGGTGCACGAGATCGAGGGCCGGCCGCGCACCGACTTCGGCTGGCCGGTCGTACCGGAGGGGCTGACGGAGCTGCTCACCGGATTCCGCGACCGCTACGGCGACCGCCTCCCGCCGGTGGTGATCACCGAGAACGGGTGCAGCTACGAGGGGCTCGACGACCAGGACCGCATCGCATACCTCGACGGCCACCTGCGCGCCCTGCACGACGCGCTGACCGCCGGAGTGGACGTGCGCGGCTACTTCGTGTGGTCGCTGATGGACAACTTCGAGTGGGCGGAGGGGTACGCCCGCCGGTTCGGGCTGGTCCACGTGGACTACGCGACGCAGAAGCGCACACCGAAGGCGTCGTACCGCTGGTTCCGGGACGTGCTGCGAGCGCAGGGATGACCTTCGCCCGGGACCCCGACGCCCACGATCCCTCGTCTCCTCCGGCTTCTGCTCCCCCGGGCCCCGCTTCCGCCCCCGCCCCCGGCTCCGCGCTCGCCGAGCCGACGGCCCGGGTCGGCGGCGGCTGGATCGCCGCGCTGTCGCTGGCCAACGGGGCGATCTGGGTCGGCTGGTACGGGCCGCTGCAGATCCTGCTCGCCTCGCAGGCGGAGGACTTCGCGCCCGGCACCGGCATGTCGAAGGAGACGCTGCTGGCCTGGGTGACCGGCGTGGGCGCGGCGGTGTCGCTGCTGGCCAACCCGTTCTTCGGCGCGCTGTCCGACCGCACCACGGCCCGCTCCGGCCGGCGTACGCCGTGGATCGTGGCGGGCGCGGCGGGCGGCGCGCTGGCCCTGCTGCTGCTCGCGGGGGCGGGCGGGCCGGTGCTGATGGCGGTGGGCTGGGGGCTGGTGCAGCTGACGCTGAACGCGGCCTTCGCGGCGGTGACGGCGGCGGTCCCGGACCGGGTGCCGCGATTGCAGCGCGGCGCGGTGGGCGGGTGGCTGGGGGCGGCGCAGCTGCTGGGAGTGGTCGGCGGGACCGGGCTGGCCACGGCGGCCGGCGGGATCACGGCGGGCTACACGGCGTGCGCCGTGTTCGTGGTGCTGGGCGTACTGCCGTACGTGCTGCGGCACAGGGATCTGCGGCTGGAGCGGGCGCACCGGCCGCCCTGGTCCTGGCGGGCGTTCGCGCGCGGCTTCTGGCTGAGCCCGCGCCGCTTTCCGGACCTGGGGTGGGCCTGGCTGACCCGGTTCCTGATCAACCTCAGCAACGCGCTGGTGCTGCTGTACCTCCTCTACTACCTGCGGGACCGTCTCCACCACGACGACCCGGAGACGGGTGTGCTGATCCTGACCGCGGTGAACGGGGCGACGCTGCTGGCCACCGTCGTGGTCGGCGGTGTCTGGTCGGACCGGGTGGGCCGGCGCAAGCCGTTCGTGATCGGTGCGGGTGTGCTGATGGCGACCGCGACGGCGCTGCTGTCGGGCTGGCAGACCTGGCCCGGGGCGATCGTCGCGGCGGCGGTGCTGGGCATCGGCTTCGGGGTGTTCACCTCCGTGGACTTCGCGCTGATGACCGATGTACTGCCGACGGCGCTGGACCGTGGCAAGGATCTCGGGATGATCAATATCGCCAACGCGCTGCCGCAGGTCGCGGCGCCCGCGCTGGCCGCGCCGATCGTGACCCACCTCGGCGGCTACCGGGTGCTGTACCTGGTGGCGGCGGGGATCGGGCTGGCGGGGGCGGTGCTGGTGGTGCGGATCCGGGGCGTGCGGTGACGGTCCGCGGCGCTCGGGTACGACCCGTGTCACGCGGATGTGTTCCGTGCCACGCGGGTACGACCCGTGTCACGCGGATGCGTTCCGTGGCACATGGTGACGGTCCGATACCAGGTGACGGCCCGGGTCCGCCGGGTGAGGTGAACGCCTTGGGTCCGCCGGCAGGCGGGGACGGAAAAGCCCTCGGCGCCGTCGGCGGGGAGTCGTACGCTGGAGGCGTCAGACCACGCCTGTCACGCGGCACAGCCGCAGAGGAGGACCTGCAGGCCTCAAGCGCCGGCCCATGACTCAGACACCCACAGCTCACACCTCCGCGCAGGGGCAGTCGAGAGCACAGATCACCGTCCCCGCCCAGCACCCCATGGTCACCGTGCTGGGGTCCGGAGACTCCCTCCTGCGCGTGATAGAGAAGGCCTTCCCGGCGGCCGACATCCATGTCCGGGGCAATGAGATCAGCGCGGTCGGCGACACCCACGACGTCGCCCTCATCCAGCGCGTGTTCGACGAGATGATGCTGGTGCTCCGCACCGGACAGCCGATGACGGAGGACGCAGTGGAACGCTCGATCGCCATGCTCAAGGCGAGCGAGAACGGCGAAGGCCCGGAGGAGACCCCGGCCCAGGTCCTCACCCAGAACATCCTCTCCTCGCGCGGGCGCACGATCCGCCCCAAGACACTCAACCAGAAGCGTTACGTGGACGCGATCGACAAGCACACGGTCGTCTTCGGCATCGGCCCCGCGGGCACCGGCAAGACCTATCTGGCGATGGCCAAGGCGGTGCAGGCCCTGCAGTCCAAGCAGGTCAACCGCATCATCCTGACCCGCCCGGCGGTCGAGGCCGGCGAGCGCCTGGGCTTCCTGCCCGGCACGCTCTACGAGAAGATCGACCCGTATCTGCGCCCGCTCTACGACGCGCTGCACGACATGATCGACCCGGACTCGATCCCGCGGCTGATGGCAGCCGGGACCATCGAGGTGGCCCCGCTGGCGTACATGCGTGGCAGAACCCTCAACGACGCCTTCATCATTCTGGACGAGGCGCAGAACACCAGCCCCGAGCAGATGAAGATGTTCCTCACCCGGCTCGGCTTCGACTCGAAGATCGTGATCACGGGCGATGTGACGCAGGTCGACCTGCCCGGCGGGCAGAAGTCGGGTCTGCGGCAGGTGCAGGAGATCCTGGAGGGTGTGGAGGACGTCCACTTCTCCCGGCTGTCGTCCCACGACGTCGTACGGCACAAGCTGGTGGGCCGTATCGTCGACGCGTACGAGCAGTTCGACAACCAGCACGGCACCGAGAACGTCGGCCACAAGCACCACGGCAAACCGTCCGGCGCCAAGCGTTCCAAGGGGAAGTAGACCAGCACGACCATGTCGATCGACGTCAACAACGAGTCCGGCACCGAGGTCGACGAGCAGGCGATCCTCGACATCGCCCGCTACGCGCTCGCGCGGATGCGCATCCACCCGCTCTCCGAGCTCTCGGTGATCGTCGTGGACGCCGATGCCATGGAGCAGCTGCACATCCAGTGGATGGACCTGCCGGGCCCCACGGATGTCATGTCCTTCCCGATGGACGAGCTGCGGCCGCCGGCCAAGGACGAGGACGAGGCGCCGCAGGGCCTGCTCGGCGACATCGTGCTCTGCCCGGAGGTCGCCGAACGGCAGGGCAAGGAGGCCCCGACGCAGCACACCATGGACGAGGAGCTGCAACTGCTGACCGTCCACGGTGTGCTGCACCTGCTCGGCTACGACCACGAGCAGCCGGACGAGAAGGCCGAGATGTTCGGCCTGCAGTCGGCCATCGTGGACGGCTGGCGTGCGGAGAAGGGCCGGACCGGCCCGTCCCCGGCCCCGACCGTCTCATGAGCCTGCCGCTGATCCTCGGTGCCGTCGCCCTGGTCGTCGTCGCCTGGCTCGCCGCCTGCGCGGAGGCGGGCCTGGCGCGGGTCTCCAGCTTCCGGGCGGAGGAGGCCGTACGGTCCGGGCGGCGCGGTGGCGAGAAGCTCGCCAAGGTCGCCGGGGACCCGACCCGCTATCTGAACGTGGCGCTGCTGGTCCGCGTCGCCTGCGAGATGGCGGCGGCGGCAATGGTCACCTACGCCTGTCTGCAGGAGTTCTCCAGCACCACCGAGGCGCTGCTGATCGCCATCGCGGTGATGGTGCTGGTGTCGTACGTCGCCGTCGGGGTCTCGCCGCGCACCATCGGCCGGCAGCACCCGATGAACACGGCGACGGTGGCGGCGTACGTGCTGGTGCCGCTGGCCCGGGTCATGGGCCCGATCCCGTCCCTGCTCATCCTCATCGGCAATGCGCTCACCCCTGGAAAGGGCTTCCGGCGCGGCCCGTTCGCCTCCGAGGCCGAGCTGCGGGCGCTGGTCGACCTGGCCGAGAAGGAGTCCCTCATCGAGGCCGAGGAGCGCCGCATGGTGCACTCGGTGTTCGAGCTGGGCGACACCCTGGTGCGGGAGGTGATGGTGCCGCGCACCGACCTGGTCGCCATCGAGCGGTACAAGACCGTCCGGCAGGCACTGTCCCTCGCGCTGCGCTCCGGTTTCTCCCGGATCCCGGTGACCGGGGACAGCGAGGACGACGTCGTCGGGATCGTGTACCTGAAGGATCTGGCCCGCAAGACGCACATCAGCAGGGACGCGGAGAACGAGCTGGCGTCGACGGCGATGCGGCCGGTCCACTTCGTGCCCGACACCAAGAACGCCGGTGATCTGCTGCGCGAGATGCAGAAGCAGCGCAACCACGTCGCCGTGGTGATCGACGAGTACGGCGGTACGGCCGGCATCGTCACCATCGAGGACATCCTGGAGGAGATCGTCGGTGAGATCACCGACGAGTACGACCGGGAGCTGCCGCCCGTGCAGGAGCTCGGCGCGGACCGGTTCCGGGTCACCGCCCGGCTCGACATCGGCGACCTCGGGGAGCTGTACGGCCTGGAGGCATTCGACGACGAGGACGTGGAGACCGTCGGCGGGCTGCTGGCGAAGGCGCTGGGCCGGGTGCCGATCGCCGGTGCGTCGTCGGTCGTCGACCTGCCCGACGGGCGGGCGCTGCGGCTGACCGCGGAGGCGGCGGCCGGCCGCCGGAACAAGATCGTGACCGTGCTGGCGGAGCCGGTGGCGCCGGCGGACCGGCCCGAGGAGACGGGACCGGAGTGACACCCGAGGAGCTGCGCGCGTTCTGCCTGTCCTTCGGCGCGGCGGTGGAGGACTTCCCGTTCAACCCGGAGACGTCGGTCTTCAAGGTGCTGGGCAGGATGTTCGCGCTGACCGCGCTGGACGCGCGCCCGCTCACCGTCAACCTCAAGTGCGACCCGGACGACGCGATCCGGCTGCGCCGCGAGTACGCGGGGCTGATCGTGCCCGGCTGGCACATGAACAAGCGGCACTGGAACACGGTGACCGTCGGCCCCGAGCTCCCGGAGGGGCTGGTCCGGGAGCTCGTCGAGGACTCGTACGACCTGGTGGTGGCCGGTCTACCGCGGGCCGACCGGCTCCGCCTCGACCGCCCCTGAGCCCTTCCGGCGCCCGGTGCGCAGACCGGCGGCCACCAGCACCCGCCGCCGCGCGCGCCGTATGCTCGGATCTTATGACCGACAACACCGCCGGCCTCGACCCCGAGGACCGCAAGATCGTCACCCTGGCCCGTTCCGCGCGGGCCCGCAACGCCGTGCCCGAGGGCGCCGCGGTACGCGACGAGACCGGCCGCACCTATGTCGCCGGGACGGTCGCCCTGGACTCGCTCAAGCTCAGTGCCCTGCGGACGGCGGTGGCGATGGCGGTGGCGTCGGGGGCGACGTCGCTGGAGGCCGCGGCCGTGGTGACGGAGGCGGAGGAGGCGGCACCGGAGGACCGGGCGGCGGTCCGGGATCTGGGCGGCCCCGAGACTCCGGTCCTGGTGGCCGGTCCGGACGGCACGGTGCGCGGGACGGTGACCGCGGGCTGACGGAGGCGGCTGCCGAGGAGCGGGGGGCTGCCGAGGAGCGGGGGGCTGCCGAGGAGCGTTGAGTGTCCTGGGGGCGTGGTGGGCCGGCGAGGCGGTTTGTTGAAGGCTGGATTTCGCCCTTGCCGCCCCGTGCCCCCCGCGCATCAATGGAACCGGTAGTTCCGACGGGCCGTCAGAATCCGGCCTCGCGTCGCGTTCCGCACCACGCACGCGCGGCGGACGGCCCGGGGACGCCTACCTCCCGACCATCCCCACATTCCCCCCACGGGAAGGGAGCCGGATCCCATGAGAGGCAAGCGGATAGGAACAGGTGCGGCACTGGCGGCCGGGACCCTCGCGGTCGCCGGGCTCGCCCTCGCCCCCACGGCCCATGCCGTCACCCCCGAGACGGCGACCATCACCGCCGACTGCGGCAGCTACGGAGGCGGCCCGAGCACGCTCACCGCGACGCAGGACGGCACCACCGCCACCGTCACCCTCACCACGAACGCGATGACCGCACCGCTCGCCCTGGGCGCGGACTCGATCGCCTCGAACCTCACCCTGGTCAAGGCGGGCGGCGGCACCACGTCGTTCACCGGCACCAAGAACCCGGCGATGGCGGCCGGCGACCCCGTCACGGTCGGCCCGCTCACCGGCACGGTCGCCCCCGGCGACTCGCTGGAGGCGTACGGCGGCTCCCTGAAGATGACCGTCTTCGGCTTCATCACCATCACCTGCACGGCCACCGGCCCCCAGTCCCCGGGCCCGTTCATCTTCGACTGACGGCGCCCCGCGCTTCCTCCCTCGGGGGCCGTGCCGCGCGCCTATGCCTGCGCCCCCGAGGGAACGGAAGGGACATTGGACGTCCACGGCCACGTGGTGGCCGAGAACAGGACGTGGTCGCCGCAACTGCACCGGACTGGGCGGTCACCACTCGACTGTCCCGGGAGCGCCTGAGCCGATTTGCTAGGCGAATGGATCCACCGCCCCCACCGTCTCCACGACAGAAGGCCTGTCAAGTCGCTGACCGTTCATGTGGCCAGGCACCCAATCGATGCACTCGGGCCTGTCCCCCGTTCCGATTCGCCAGAATTCCTCAACGGCGGCACGGACTCGCGCTAGAGGCAGAGCGCTGCTGGAGTCGTGGAAGAGCGGGTAGCCGGGGTCCGAGACCACCCGGGGGTCGGCCCCTGGCGGTTCAGGATTGTCCGACACCCAGACCTGCTCGTAGACGCCCCCGAGGCGCGGGCTGTCATCCGCGACGAACCAGATCAGTGCGCCAAAGCCCGTCGCTCGATTCACCGCTAGTCGGAGAAAGTTGTCCGCAACCGGATTGTCACCGCTGTGCCGCTCCTCGGCAAGGCTGAGCCAGGCGTCCTGGCCAGGAGACCAGTCGCGGCCTTCTCCCGCCTCTCCCTCGAGGCTCTCCATAACTTCTCCGACCAGTCGGCTCTTCTCCTCCGATGTCCCGGCATAGCGCCACGCACCGCCGATGCCAACACTCAGGATCACCGTATTCACTCCCATGCTCGATGCGGCGTCAACGCCGTCTGCCGTGCAGTGGAGTACGAGTCACACCGCCTTGTCCATCCGGGAACATTACCGTCAACGTCGAGCCCACGGGCAGGATGGCGGCCACTGCACTTGTGCAGGAGAAGGCACCGGTACACGGCCCACCACGGTGGTTGATCACTACGGTCGCGTTCGTGATACCCCTTCCCTGCATAT
>NZ_JBAGKH010000133.1:0-202 GCF_036689765.1 Streptomyces poriticola | reverse complement strand
CCTGCTGCTCGGTGACTCCTACCACCCCGGCGGCACCGCACTGACCCGCCGCCTCGTCGACGGCCTCGCGCTCACCCCGGACGCCCGGGTTCTGGACGTGGCCTCCGGTCGCGGCACCACCGCCCTGCTGCTCGCCGACGGCTACGGCTGCCGGGTGGACGGCGTGGACTACGCGGCGGCCAACACCGTCCGCGCCCGGGGT
>NZ_JBAGKH010000132.1:0-203 GCF_036689765.1 Streptomyces poriticola | reverse complement strand
GCTGCTGCAGCAGTCCGCCCTCGCCCGTCAGTTGCAGGCCCTCGGCCTGCGCCCGGCCTACCAGTTCGTCGATAAGCTGGTCGTCCACCGCCCTCGACGGCTGCGGCTCAGGAGTCTCGGCGGACTCGGGCTCGGTCACGTTCTCACTGGTCATCGGCGCATCTTCCTTGATCAGGAGTTACACCGAACGTTTTACAGCCCCG
>NZ_JBAGKH010000131.1:0-218 GCF_036689765.1 Streptomyces poriticola | reverse complement strand
GATCTCACGGTGCAGTTCGCGCAGGGCCCCAACCACACCCTGGACGACGGCACCGAGGTGTTCTGGCCCTACAAGCGCGACCCGCACACCCTGGCCCGCCCCTGGGCGATCCCCGGCACCCCCGGCCTGGAGCACCGCATCGGCGGCATCGAGAAGCAGGACGGCACCGGCAACATCTCCTACGACCCGGCCAACCACGACCACATGGTCCGCACCCG
>NZ_JBAGKH010000130.1:0-241 GCF_036689765.1 Streptomyces poriticola | reverse complement strand
TGGCCACCGGCAGTGCGTCGTCGCGCAGCGTCCCGGCCGCGGCCAGGACGACGGCGCGCCCGGCGCCCTTCGGGACACCCGCCGCCGCCCGGGCGTACAGCTCGGCCCCCTCCTCCAGGACGAGGCCGGTGTCGATGCCCGCGGGCACCTTGATCCGGGCGTGCCGGCGCCAGGTGGTGACCGGATCGCTCCACGCCTCCACCCGGAAGGACCAGCGGCCCGGTGCGTCGGGGGTCACCTC